>JAIRMZ010000025.1 GCA_031258355.1 Holosporales bacterium | reverse complement strand
GTCATGAACAAAGATGACCCCCCCCGCTTGCAATCGAGGGTAGAAAAATTCTAGCGCCGCGCGTGTGGGTTGATAAAGATTTATATCTATTGAAACAAAGACAAATTTCTCATTCTCCTCTTCAGGCATCACTGTATCTGGGAAATGTCCGATACGCCATACACACTGATCAGGAAACGGCATCGTCTTTTTTACGGCTGCTGCCCTCTCTTCGGGCGTTGCATCAAGAGAAAGAGAAGGAAATTTATCAAGCCAATAAGCAGGCATTAATTCCAGCGCTTCGGTGGCATGCTCCTCCATGCTGAGGGCATTATCGCCAGCAAAATTAGAAAGATTATTCTTACGCTCATAAACCAATTCTTCTTTCACATATCCCCCAAAAGTATCGTACAGGAACAGTTTTCTATCCGGGAAACAGAAGTTGATAAGGCGCGCAAATTCTCCACAATCTACTCCTGCCTCCGCTACACTGCCAGGAAGATCGCCGATCTGCTTTCGCATTAGCTCCAGTGCCCGACCTCTGACATAATCGTATTCGTTGTACAAAGAGACATGCGTCGAATCATCCTCTTCATTCGCCGCACTATAAACAAGACGTGTAGAAGCCGGACCAAAGGCTACCGTCACCCCACACTTACCCGCAATCCACTGATGCAATACCAAGCTCTTTCGAAATAATCCTAGACTCATGTTCCTTCCTTTCTAATGATGCAGAGTAGGCGGGAGGATATTCCCTTCAACGACGGAGGACAAGGGGGGAGACGCGGGATTGTTCCCCTTTCACAAAAGCACAAAATATAGGGAATATACTTCTTTCCACTCTACTAACAATAAAGGAACAAGAGGGAAATGTGGGATTTCCCTTATGGCACATCCTTATCCTTCATCAAAAAACCCCTACTTCTTCTGCATCGTCCAAGCGCGTGTTGTGTATTTGATGGAGAAGGTTGAGGGGAGCACTTGTCGCATTTTCTCGGTAATTTTTGAGAAAAGGACCTCTCCTTCAGGAGTCTCCAAGTCCCAAAAACGATTCTTGACGCTTCTCCAAGCGAGGATGTACTCCTCAATCGTTCTCTGAATATCAAAATCGACTTCAATATAACAAATATCTTTAAAGTCCCCGGCGAATTCTTCTAGGAAAGGACGCTGATCTTCCCGACGAACGCCGCGTGTATAATTAGGGACAAATGCCTCTATAATCCCCTCGGCTTGCTTCTGAATGGGGCAAAGAAGATTCCGGTGATTCCAAAGGCAACTGAAGAACCCTCCGGGTTTCAAGAGGCGATGCGTCTCTTGAAGAGCTTCTTGCCGATCGATGACATTAAAACTGCTTCCAAACGTTACCCAATCATAGGTGTGTGCGAGCCCCGTCTCCGTTGCTGTCGCCCGAATCCACTGAATCGGAGTCCCCTTGGTTATCTCCTCTCCAATTCCCCTCATCGCATCATTAGGCTCTACCGCAGTGACTTTCTGAAGGCCGGAACGCGTTAAAAGAATCGTCAAATTCCCAGTTCCCGCTCCCACATCCACGACAGAAAAATCACCTCCAGCACTAGGCGCACCAACATAAGTCTTCAACATCTGAATCGCTTTCTCAGAATAATTCGGCCGATATTTGTAAAAATCTGCGTTCTTCGAGTAATCCCAATGCCTCTCTACCAATTTTTCCATAAAACCTCCTAATCGATAAATTTCAAAAAAGTCTACCGCTTTGAGAACTGGAAGCGTTTACGTGCTTTTGGACGCCCGTATTTCTTACGCTCAACGACACGGCTATCCCGTGTCAGTAACCCTTCCTTCTTAAGAAGGACACGCAGTTCCGGCTCAAAATTCACAAGGGCACGTGTCGTCCCATGGCGTACCGCTCCTGCCTGACCAGAAAGCCCCCCTCCTTTAACAGAACAACGCATATCGTACTGCCCAAGGCGATTCGTGATGCTTAAAGGATGCAAAACAACCGCTTGCAAAACGGGACGCGCAAAATACTGTTGAAAAGATCGTCCATTAATGACCAGCTCTCCCTTACCAGGACGGATCCAGACACGTGCCACTGCGTTCTTACGACGCCCTGTCCCGTAAGCACGTCCCTGAGCGTCTAACTGCCGCTTATATGCGCTCTCAAGGTTTATCGTTTCCGTTGCCTGTTGTTGAAGGCTTTCCGGACCTAACATTTCTGCGCCCTCCTCTGATTTTTCACATTCATTTCTCCTACACTCAAGAGCGTGGGATTCTGCGCTTGATGTGGGTGAGCCTCCCCCGTATATACACGCAGATGCGTCAGCATCTGACGCCCAAGTGGTCCCTTTGGCAACATCCGCTCTACAGCCTTTTTGATTACACGCTCAGGGAAGCGTCCTTCCAGGCGCGCACGCATCGTCTGCTCCTTGATCCCCCCAGGCCACCCTGTGTGCCAATAAAATTTCTCATTCTCTCGCTTCCGGCCCGTCAAATAGACATGAGCGGCATTGATCACAATGATGCCGTCTCCTCCATCTACATGAGGCGTAAATGTCGCCAAATGTTTTCCACGCAACCGTGTCGCTATTACGGCCGCCAGACGGCCCAAGACCAAATCTTTCGCATCAACAAGCACCCAGGCTCTCTTTACTTCCGCTGGCTTCTGTACAAACGTCTTCACAATTTTTTCCAAATCACTTGGACCATCTTACAGGCCCTTTCTTCTCTTCGCAATAACTTGGAAAACGTTGGGGTTTTTGGGTTCTCCCAGGACGTGGTAAACCTTAGAAGAAAGGGAGATGCGACGTTGATAGCACAAAAGCTTTGGGGGGCTTTATTCGTCGTTTTTTCCTATTTTTCCGCCTATGCGAATATTCCCTACGTCCGTTGTTCCGAAATCCCTGAGGGAACACAATGCGTTATTGTTCTCGATAAACCCCTCCCTTCTTCTCTGAAGGTACGTCGCCAAAAGAACCTTCTTTCTCTGACTGTCCAGCAAGAAAATCACGGTGCTTCTCCTCTTTCGCTTTTTCGTCCTGTCCCTGTCAGCACGACCGTAACAGGATACGAACTCCACAGAACGCCAGAGACCCTTTGCTTGCGCTTTAATACTAAAAAGCCTTTACGCCTCAGTAAAGTCTCCTTGACCCCTAAGGAGGGAAAATTTTTACTCCAATTTCTGCTTATCCCTCACGCCCTTTCCCCCAAGCCTTCGTCCTCTATCCCTCCTCTCATCGTCATCGATCCTGGACATGGGGGCATCGATCCTGGTGCCCGGGGAAGCGTTGGTCCTTGGGAAAAGGAGATTACATTACGCACGGCTTATATCCTCAAGAAAGATCTGATGCAAAAAGGGTACAGAGTGTTTCTGACGCGAACAAAAGATGAGACTTTGCGTCGGGTTGATCGGTTGAAAAAAGGAGAGAAGGCCGAAGCAGATCTTTTCATTTCTCTTCACGCAGATCACAACCCTATCCCTAAAATGCGGGGAATTTCGATCTATACGCTGGCAGCAGAAGCCTCTGATGCAGAATCCGCCTACCTCGCACAGAGGGAGAATGCCGCCGA
>JAIRMZ010000071.1 GCA_031258355.1 Holosporales bacterium | reverse complement strand
TGCGCAGCGTCAGTGTGAAAGAAGACACCTTGCTCTCGGCACAAAGCCCCGATCTCTGTTAGAGGTTGCAAAACGCCAATTTCGTTGTTGGCCGCCATGATAGAGACGAGAAGCGTCTCCTCTGTTATGGTGTGCCGCAGATTCTCAAGATCAATGAGGCCATCCCTTTGGACGGGGAGGTAAGTAACGGAGAAACCGTGTTTTTCCAAGAAACGACAAGAGGCAAGAACGCAATCATGCTCGATTTGTGTTGTAATAATGTGATTTTTAGTGCCTCGTGATTGGTAAAAACGCGCAACGCCTTTAAGGGCCAAATTATTTGCCTCCGTTGCACCAGATGTAAAAATAATCTCTCGTGGATCGGCGTGAATTTCTTGGGCGATCTGCGCTCGGGCAGTTTCTACCGCCTCCTCGGCCGTCCACCCATAAGTATGCGTCCGTGCATGCGGATTTCCGTAATGCTCGGTGAAGAAGGGTAACATCGCCGCAACAACGCGCGGGTCGCAAGGTGTAGACGCCTGATAGTCAAGATAGATAGGCCTCTGATCCGCCACCTGCCCTCCTCTTTATTAAAAAAAGTGTAGCAGCGAAATCAAGAACCGTCTACAAGGGAGGGGTCTTCTCTCGTGTTGGAGGAGTATATTTGACTTCTTTGCGGAAAGGGTGTTCTGGGAAGAATGAGAAGCTCAAGAAAGGAATTAGATTTCTTGACAAAGGAAAAGAAACTTGTTAATATAATGTTAACTATGGGGGTTTTCATGAGAGAGTTTTTCTGCTATAGTGCATCAAAAAGAGGAGAACAATGATGAAAAGGATTTCGTTATCGTGCTGCGCGGCGCTTTTGGCAAGTACTTGCTTGATGTCATCTTCACTTGTTTATGGAATGAGGGCAGAGGATGCGAGAAAAAACGCTGTAGCTTTTTGGGAATCGACGGATGAGGATGCTTCCGCTCTTATCAAAGATGTCAACAGTCTTGAATGTGCGCTCGAAATGCCCCTTCATCAAGGTTATCGCGAGTCTCGTATAAGAGATATTTTTGGACGCATAGAGCATTTCTGCCATTCCCCTGAAGATCAGAGTAAATATGTTGATCGTTTGACGAAAGTACTTTTTCAAAACTCTCAAGGAAAAGAGTGGGAGGATCTTTATTGGCGATCGTTATATAATATTGACTCTCGGAAGGATATTTGTCTTGTTCTTTATGATTCCTTGATTAACCACCTTAGTGAGAAGGATAGATTTTCCTTTGCTTCGTCTTTTCTTGGATCCCCTTATTTCTGGGGTCAAGGGTCTAAATTTTATAGTATCCGGGAAAGAGAAGTGAATTTTCTTGGTAGTTTTGATTTATTGTCTCCATTCCTTAGAGAGGATTCATGCTCGTGGTCTATTCGTTATCTCGATGGTCGCATAACGCGTGTCCATGAAGGGAGTCCACTTTGGTGTTTTACTAATTATTTTTTGGATGGTCGCATAACGCAGGAAGAGAGGGATTCTTTGCTTCGACACACACTACGGGCAGCAGTGAGTCGCAAGGATATCTCTGAATTGGGAAATCTTGTGAGTTCTTCCTTATCGAAAGGGGATAACACATTAATGGTAATGGTGAGCCGTGAGATGATTCGCAGTAGATTTGATTTGGAATTAACGCCTAGCATATGTCATTATCTTAACAATGAAGTATTGCTTTCCGTCTTTCTGGATATAGTAAAAAGCCGCCATGATTCTGATTACGCTTTTAGAAACTTTGACTATTTGTCTACTCATACTGCATGTTTTTGGGATTTTGTTCACGGTTCCTCCTTTTACCGGGAGGTTGCAGCGTGTATGATGCGTGAAGGGTATGGGGATTTTCTCCCTGATTTTTTGCGATGGAAGGCAGAGCGTATCGTTCCGACCCTGTTACAGGGATCAGGGAATTTATTACTTCGTGAAGAGGAAAATCTGTCAAAGTATCTTTCTTATTATTTTTCTTTCTCTCATGAATCCAGAGAAGGGATAACGCGTGATATATTTATGATCATCTGGAAAAATCTTCCTTCAGAAGAATGTCGGCAATATTTTGCAGTAGCTGCTCTGAATAAGCCTTCTTTACCTAATTCTATTAAGAGTTTTGCTCTTCATCATTTGGCAGAGAAAAATTTGATGCTTTCTTTGTTAGATGAAAAGAATCTTGGTAATTTGCGCCCTGCATGGGAATTTATCTGGAACCATTTCCAGACTTTTGGCGATAAGTGTATTGGTAATATGTTTGTTGGAACGATGGGTTCAGATTTATCAAATCTTACAGGCAAATCGTATAGCCTTCTCACAGAGAGGGAACGTATTGAAGGCATACCGTACAGTCCCCTCACAGAGGAAGAGCGAATTTTGATGTTTCGTCGTACGATACAAGAAACCGTTGTTCATAAAGATAGAGCAGGTTTGAGAAGACTAATGGAATTTTTTTCCAATGGAAGTGTTTTTTCTTGGACAGAATGGTATAAAAAGTCATGGCAGAATTTCGGCAGAAAAGATGATACTCTGGTCGGATTTTTAATAGGGGAATGCGTTTGTCATGACATTGATTTAGCATCAGTTTTTGATTATGAAGAAGCCCCTGTTGATTCAGAAGCTCGCAAGAGAGTTTTACCGTATATTTTTGATCTTATGTCGAAGAATTATCGTTCTTTGGATGAAATTTCGTTCTTCAAAAATCTCGATGTATTACTTTTTAACAAGAAATGGGCCCTTCCTTATGAACATAAAAATCAATTTCGTTTAAAAATTGAGGGGTTGACATGTAATAGAAATGCTTTGGTGTTTCTGCCAGCATTTTTACGATGGAAAGCATCCCAATTTGAAGATAGGGGAAGACAGCATGAAGATCTTAAAACACAATCGCGCAGTTATTTCAAGTTCTATAAGGCATGCCGCCCGTTTCTTTCTTTCTCTTCAGATGAGGAAGCAGCTGACTTTTTACACGAGATCCTTGTAACGATGGGTCCATATTGCTATGACAACCCGCGTACGGAATTAAGTGGAGTTCTTTCTCAAAAAGAAGGAAATGCTATGGCAGTTTTCTATATGAGTCTTTATCAAGATGAGATAAAGAAAGAGCGGAGTGTGACAAATGTGATAAATCCTTCTACATATGTTCTTGATTATGGAACAATAACCACAAGCTATATAGATAATGATGGAAATATTGATCGGATAGAGAAAAGCTATTTTCGGGTAGAGAAGGACCGTTTTTCGCTCGTCTACGAAGAAGAAACCCGGAAAGGAGTTTCCTCTGAACAGACATCTAATCCTGTTCAAATCGATCAAGAGGTCATTCCTTCTAGTGAAAGACATCTTCTAGATAAAGGACTTTCCTCTGCCGTTAAGAGACTTGACTTCGATAAGAGTTTTTCACTCTTCTCTGAGTCTTCTCAACGAAAGTCAGAAAAGCTTCCCTCGGGAGAGGATGTTTCTCGAGAACTTATCGATTTTGAGGATGTTGGACCTATAAAAGTTGGTCAAGTGCGGGCACAGGCGCATAGCCCTGTTTCTGTCAGCGGACAAGCGAGCAGCTTCTCTTCTCGCGGAGAAGTTGTGAGCAGCGCGTCTGGAGAAAATGCCTCTTTGGAAGGATCTTCAAATGGGGAAGCGTCCGGAACAGAAAGTGCAATGGGGGACGAGCGGGGTAATGCTTCAATTCAAGAATCAGAAAGGTCTCCAGCAGAAGGACAGAGAGAAGTTTTGGCCCAAGATGGAGGGAATAGAGGAGAAGCAACCGAAGTTCCTCTTCCTGGTGCTGCGGGAAACACGGGATCAGATCTCGGAGGAGTTCCTTTTGTCTTTAGTATGCCTGGCATGAATTTTAGTTCTGTTGCACAGGGAAGCGCCTCTGTTGCAACGGGAAGGCAGCAGATAGCCCGTATTTTCACGGTCGGTCTTACTTCTTATGCAAGGGGAACAAAAGGAAAATCTGCGCAGGGTCACTTCTCAAAAACGTTCACGGAGGAGGAATCATCGACAGAAAGCTCCTCTGATACAGAAGACATGTTAATCCCAGCAGTTTATGGTGGGGGAAGTTCTCCAGGATCTCCTTTGCAAGGGCTCGCCTCAATGCTCGGGAACCCTAGTTGGATGACCACCGTCCTCTTCGGAAGAAGATAATAGGGAGGCAATATTCCTATTGGGAGGATGGGTTCCACTGAGACTTTTTGAAGAGAAACCTTTTTAGAGAATCTTGTACGTAAGAGGCATTGTTAAGCGCCTCCGGAGGAGATGGGACCTGCGTGAGCAGGATGGTTTCTACAAAGATTCTGTACGTGGATCTTACAGGGACCTTCGGTTCAGTTTCTGCGGAGAGACTAGGGCTTCTGTACAGACAAAACACCTTTTGGGATTTTCATGTACAAATTTATTCTGGTATGAAATTCAGATTTTTTCAAGAAATGGGGAAGCGGGCTGGCAATATCCTTGATATATTTAGATAGTAGTGCTTTTCAAGGAAGCTTATGCAAGAGGTTTGTGCACGGGCGAAACAGCCTAGACTATTATCTTCGGGTGGGTCTAGGCCAATACCAAAGACTCCAAGTTAAATAATCCTTATTATTTTCGAAAAAGAGAGCTCATTGCAAAGAGCATCCTCAGAAATTCCTGATATTTCTATAATGCCCACTTCTTAGAAGCTTCTGTAAAAGGACCCTCTTTGGAAAGTCTTACACGGACGAAGCGCATCCCTCTAGAGGATCTACATGATCATGCACAACATCCAAACCTGCAGTCAGGTTCCCTAGAAGGGAGGCTCTTGCGCGAGCAGGGCAATGCACAAAGCTCCGCACACGGATCTAAGCTAATATCAGAGACTCTATTCTCTCAAAAAGCAAGCAGGGCGCTCTCAGAACCTCCTGGTGTTTTTGTGTGGGCTTCCTTCTTGGAGGGTTTTGCAAAAAAGCCCTCTTGGGAAGTTTTGTATGGACGAAGCACGTCCCTCCAGAGGATCTACATGATCATATACGACGCCCAAGCCCTCTGTCGGGTTCCATAAAGGGAAGGGCGCTTGCGCGAGCAGGGCAATGCACAAAGCTCCGCGTACGGATCTAAGCTAATACCAGAGTCTCTATTTTCTCTCAAAAAGCAAGCTGCCTTGATGCATTGTTGTAGAGATAGGAGCGTTTTTAAGAGGCTTATGCGAGATAATCTCTTAGAATTTTCATATACAAATTCACTAAAATACCTGAAAATCCAGGCTGGATAATCTCCCTTCTCCTCGAGAAGAGGGACGATAACCCAAACCCATTGTTACGGTAAACAGGCCCTGCTGCCCTAAGGTCCTTTGTGGATTTACTCTCTAAAGACCGATTCCTAAACGCAAAAACCTCTCTTCGCGCTCCGGCAGAATCCTCTCTTGCGGTTGTTGCGCGAGGTCCGATAGCGCCTCCTCCAATTTCCGTTTCACTGCTTCGATAGTCGCTTCTTTATCGCGATGAGCTCCTCCTAAAGGTTCCGCAATAACGCCATCGATGACGCCAAATTTATCCAAGTCCTGTGCCGTTAAGCGCAGGGCTTCTGCCGCTTCTGGCGCCTTCTCCGCGCTGCGCCAAAGGATAGAGGCGCATCCTTCTGGAGAAATGACAGAGTAGACTGCGTATTCCAGCATGAATATCCGATCTGCGGCACTCAAAGCGACGGCGCCTCCAGAGCCGCCTTCTCCCGTGATCACAGTAATTGTAGGAACCTCAAGAGTCAGCATTTTCTCGGTGCAGCGTGCGATCGCCTCGGCCTGTCCGCGCTCTTCCGCACCAATGCCCGGATAAGCTCCGGAAGTGTCGACGAAAGTCAATAGCGG
>JAIRMZ010000067.1 GCA_031258355.1 Holosporales bacterium | reverse complement strand
CTAAAGTCACTTTGTCGGCATCTCCTGAAGATCGAGATTTCTAAGGAAGAGCAGATGTCCGATTGGGGGAGCGAAACCTTGAGCCCAGAGCAGCAGCGGTACGCAGCAACTGATGTCGTTCATTTGCACGCACTAAAGAAGCGCCTCGATGCCATGCTCCAGCGAGAAGGAAAAGTAGCGCTCTTTCAAGCAGGGATTCGAGGATTGACAGAAATTCTTCGTTTAGAGGGCGCGGGATTCGACGTTGAAGGCCTCTTTCGTCATTAACCGTGTTGCCCATCTCTCCGCAAACACGTTCTTATTCCTTTCCGGGAATGGTCCTTTTGTGGGGAGAATACGGCCTGTTACTAGGTCTTCCTGGTGTTGCCGTGACCCTTCCTGCTTTCCGGATGGAGATCTCTTGCTCTTTGCGGCTCGCAAAGAAAGAGCCTCTCATTCAGATACAAAGCTCTTTTCTGGAAGAAGGACAGCTCGTGCTGCGCGACAGCACAGGAGTGGGTTTTTTCCAAAGTCTGCTTTTCCCTTACCAAGATGTCCTTACACATTTCCGACAAGAAGGGTACGATCTAATTCTTACGGTTACGAAAAATCTTCCCCCTGACTTAGGGATGGGTTCTTCTTCTGCCTTATTTGCTGGCGTGCAGGTTTTCCTCTTCTCTTTTCTCTGTACAGCCCCTCCTCTTGAGGCTCCCCCTTTTTTTGCGCGCTTACGAGAGGGAATCCACCGTTGGCAAGGATCGGGTAGTGGATATGACGCTGTTCTTCAGATAGCCGCTCAAGAAGATTCCCATTCTCGAATGTGGCAATATTGCTGGAGATCTAACGCCTCTCAGCCAACATTTTCACGCCTCCCCTCTTCTTCAGAGACTCCTCTTTCCTATGGAACAATCCTGAAAACAGGGGTCTATGCAGAGACAAAGGCCGCTCTCCAGAAATTTGCCCAAAAGGATGCCGTTTCTTTTGCACAAGCGCAGGGCGCTCTTGCTCATCGCTTCTTGCAAGATCCGCGACCCGATTCTTTGATCGATCTTGTGAGAGAAGCGCAACATTTGCAGGAGCAGCAAGGCCTCTTACCAGATATCCCCTTCTTGCAGCATCTTCGTGCTGCGCATGTGCCCTTTAAAAGCTTAGGAGCAGGATTCGGAGACTGTGTATGGTCGCCATGGCCTGCCACAGCGCTGCAAGCCTTTCAAGAAAATATCGTCACGGAGATTCTTCTCTCATGAGGGTAAGTTTTCCCTCTTCTTTTGCATCGCTTTTCTATAAAATCCGACAAGCGGCTTTGTCGTCGAAGTGTGGATGTTGCAGCGCTCCTTCCAACATTGCGCTTGTTAAGTACTGGGGAAAAGAGGCGCAAGCCTTCCAGATTCCGCTTAATTCCAGCTTGAGCTTTACTCTAGGTGGCTTTCGATCCTTGACAAACATTCATCCAAAGGAAGGGAAAAACCATACATTCTTTTTGAACGGGAAACCCTCAACGCTACCGGCGCGTATACACCATGTTCTGGATCTTCTCCTTCCGGAACTAGGATATACCCAATCCCTCTCGATCGAGAGTTCCTGCAATTTTCCTCACTCTTGCGGTCTTGCCTCAAGCGCCTCAGGGGGCGCTGCCCTTATAGGGGCTTTGTTTGATGCTTTCTTCCTTGCCGATATCTTCACCGCAGAAGAGCAGAGGCGATGGCTCACGGAAGGAGCGCGCCTTTTGAGTGGATCGGCCACACGCTCTGTCCTGCCTGCCGCCTTTGTTTTGTGGGAACGTTTGGCCAATCAATTAGAAACACGCACCATCGCCGTTCCTTCGACCTTGTCTTCTCTGGCGCATGGTGTCGTTCTGCTCGATGCAACCCCAAAATCCCTCTCCAGCAGCAAAGGGCATGATAACGCACCAACCTCTCCCCTTTTCGCTTGGCGTCAAGCTTCTTTGCCGCGGATCTTGCAAGAAGTGCAAGAATCCCTGCGTTTAGGCGATTG
Source organism: Holosporales bacterium (assembly GCA_031258355.1). Lineage (GTDB taxonomy): Bacteria > Pseudomonadota > Alphaproteobacteria > UBA3830 > JAIRMZ01 > JAIRMZ01. The sequence goes on along the minus strand of JAIRMZ010000067.1, from coordinate 5,214 downwards.
GCAGACGCTTTCCCGTCATGCTGAGCAGGAGGCTTTTGCTCTCCATGCCATTACTCAAACAGCGCATCCTCCCTTCTGTTACTTGTCGACAGCGACACAAACCTTTCTGCAGGCCTTTCTTATAGAACGAGATCGACAACAGGTCCGCGTTTTTATGACGATAGATGCGGGTCCTAACATCCACCTTTTGTTTCTTGAAGAGGAGAGAGAAGCCGTTAGATCTCTCCTCCGCAGGGTAGCCGAATCTTTCCAAGCACCCCTCCCTGTCCTTTTTAATCAGACCTCGACTCCCATTGCGATAGGTACTGATGCCATCACTGCTCTTCCGGAACTTCTTATACAGAAAGAGATTTTCTCCCCCTCATGATGTTACATGCATGCGCCTGTGGAAAACTTATTCTCATCGGAGAACATGCGGTTGTTTATGGATACCCAGCATTGGCCCTCCCTCTGCCTTCGCTCTCTGTAGAAATTACTGTTGGGGGCTCACAAGAAAAGGCTGTAGGCCTTTCTCAAGAAAATGGGAAAAAAGTCTTAAAGACTTTTGCGCGGTGCCGAGCGTTATTTGCACAAGATCAACCTGAGATTAGGGAGGAACCGCTTCCTTCCTTAAATTTTCGCGGTTCTCTTCCCTTAGGAAGGGGCTTAGGAGGAAGCGCTGCCATCAGCGTAGCTCTAGTACGTCTCTGCATTCAGTTATTCCATAGGACTTTAGAGAAACAGGAAATCGTTGCCTATGCTCATCAATTGGAAACACTCTTCCACCATACTCCTAGCGGTGTAGATGTAGAGGCTATTTTGGCTTCAGGTCCCATTCTTTTTCAGAAAGGGCAGCCCGTGCGGACTCTTCCTCCATGTCCAGAGGGTTGGATTGTCCTGGTTTCTACCCCGGAACATACGCCAACTTCTGTTATGGTCGATCGCCTTCGTCAGCATTTAGAGAAAGCTCCTCAAGAACGCAGGCATCTGCAGGCTCTGGGGGATCTTGCCTCTTCTGCAGCACGGGCCTTGGAGGGGCAGGATCTTCCTCTTCTTGGCTCTTATCTAACGCAAGCACATCACCATTTGCAGGACCTTCATGTTTCGACCCCGACCTTGTATAATGTGACAGTTGCTTTTTGTGCGCACGGCGCCTTGGGGGCAAAAATGACTGGTGGTGGGGGGGGGGGAGTCGCCTTTGGTCTTTTCTCCTTTGTTCCCGATCTCTCTGCGCTCAGCAAATGGGGATCGGTATTCCTGTCCAAGATGGCGGCGTAAGTGGAACAGAAGCACAACACCCTTAATGTTCAGCGAGAGCGTCTCCATTCCCGGCTAGTACGCATCTTCGGGTATAGCTTTGCTGGAACGGTATTAGCGATAATAGGATTCTTTGTGGGTGTCCCTGTTTTTAAAATGGGTCTTTCAGCATTGTTATCTGTCCCGAAGCCAATCCCTCCCCCAGAACAGGGGAAAGAAAGTATTGTCGGTCTTGTGATGCGGGGAGAAACGGAAGGAGATGCGACTGATAGCCCTCCCTTCTTTCTTTTTGCGGATCGCACCCATGTGGTTGATGGGGTAGAGCACCTGAAAAATCCTTATATGAAAATTCCCTACGAAAAAAAGATGGTTCAATATTGGGGGGAAGAAGGAGAGTTTGATTTTAGTAAAAATATGCTTTCTATGCGTAGGAATGTATATGCGTTGACAGAGTCCGGACTTCTTATTTTCACCCAAGAGGCCATTGTCGATGCGCACGCCAAAAAAGCTTGGGGAACCGCGCCTGTTCGGGCACGTTATACACGTGGCTTTCTGACGGGAACGGGTTTCCAGTACGATGGTGTCCAGGAGCGCTTACAGATCTCAGGTCCTGTGCATATTACGATTTATTGATATGCCGATAATACGACCTCTTCTCCTTTCTTTCCTGTGGTTTCTCTGGGGAGACGTGGGAGCGGCCCCCCCTCCTCCTTCCCCAATACCTCCCTCAAAAGAAAACCCTTCTCAGACGGTTCCTACATCATCCGAGACCGGGAAGGAGCGCCCTCCTAGCGTCAATATGGATCCCCCTCCTAAATCGGAAGGCCCCCCTATTGAGGTTGATGCGGGATCCCTAATTGCGGATCAGAAAGCTAATAGCGTTTCCCTCAAAGACCGAGTCGAAATGGTTCATGGAGATATGCACCTTTGGGCGGATGAGGCAGATGGTATTGCTCCTCCAGGAACAAGGTTTGGTTTCAAAAATCCTGAAACGATAGAGGCGAGAGGGCGTGTTATCGCGAAAACGGAAGCGCAGATGGGATATGCGGATACCGCTACCTACCGTCCTGAAGAGCAGCATTTGCATCTTCAAGGAAAGGAAGTGCACCTCATGGGAAATGATCATCGCCTTACAGCACGAGAATCCGCGGATTACTGGGGGGGGATTGCCCTCAAAGCGGTAGCACGGAAGAACGTCATTTTTCAGACAAGAGATAAAATTATCAAAACCGATGAGCTTTGGCTTCTTTTTGAAGAGGATACAGAGGGACGCCTGGAGATCATTTTTGCCTGGAGTCCGACAAAGATCTCTATTGCTACGCCCACCGTGATGTTTATTGGCGATCGTGGATCTTACGATCCGGTTACCGGTATCGTCATTCTTGAAAACAATGTCAGTATGACACGTCTCTCAGATCAATCGCATCTCTGCGGCGCGTATGGGGTGCTTTGCTTGGATACAGGTGTTGCTCATGTTTACGCGAAACGTCCTTTTTCCGATCAAACAACACTGACCCCTATCCAAGGCCGCCTTCCTGAGAAGAAGGAATCGCCATGAGGGAAATGCACAAACTCTCTGCGGAAGATCTTTTGAAAAATATTGGAAAGAGAATACATCGACGCGTTATCGTCGACCATGTTTCGATGTCCGTCTGTTCTGGGGAGGTTGTTGCTCTTCTTGGCCCCAATGGGGCCGGTAAAACGACGTGCTTTTCAATTTTGTGTGGCTTGGTCATGCCGGATGGTGGGCAAGTATTCTTAGATGATGAGGATATTTCGCGACTGCCTATGTATCGGCGTGCCCGGTTGGGGATTGGTTATCTGCCACAAGAACCTTCTATCTTTCGAGGATTATCGGTAGAGGATAATATTCTCGCCGTTCTCGAGCGTATTGAGCCAGATAAACAGAAAAGACGAGAGCGTACGCAAAGTCTTCTTGAAGATTTTTCCATTGCCCATCTCCACAAGACGCCCTCTTTAGCCCTATCAGGAGGAGAGAGACGTCGCCTGGAAATCGCTCGCGCCCTTGCAATGGATCCTGCTTTTATTTTGTTGGATGAGCCTTTGGCGGGAATTGACCCTATCGCTGTGGGCGATATGCGTGTCCTAATTCAGCACCTTAAAGATCGAGGCATTGGAGTGTTGATCACGGATCATAATGCGCGCGATACTCTCACTATTGCGGATCGTGCTTACATCATGCACGAAGGAAAAATCCTTGCAGAAGGCCCCTCCGAAGCTATCGTCAGAGACGAGAATGCACGACGCGTTTATCTAGGAGAGAATTTTTCCATATCCTTTTAAAGAATATGCTTTTTCGTAGAAGTTACGACCCGTATACGTAGAGGATCCTTCTTCCCTCAGTTCTACCGCATTCTCTTCAAGAACCAGTGTCCAATACGTTTACCTGAGAGAAAGCTTTTCTCTCTACCTCTAAAAGGCATGAAAGATCCCATGATCCGCTTAGATACAGGCGTAGCAACCACCTTGACGATTACGCCCCAGATGCGGATGGCCGTCAAAATCTTGCAAATGAACAATTTGGAACTTACCGCCTTTTTGCACCAAAAAGAAGAGAGCAATCCTTTTTTGCAAGTCGAGGGGACAGATCCTTTCCCCCTTTCTTGTAAAGAGGACAGATCTCTGCGAAGACAAGAAAATTTTACGAGAGGTCTTGCCGCGGAATGGGAGGTTCAAGAGCGGGTAGCTGCCCCTGTTTCCTTGCGAGACCACCTGATCACGCAACTTACCCTCTTGGTTTCGAATCCAGAGGGTTACCAGCTCGGAGAACGCATGATCGATGCGTTGGACTTTCGAGGATATCTATCACCGCAGGAAAAAGCGCATATCATAGATAGTACCGGACTTTCTCAAGAGCAAGGACAAGAATTGTTGCGAAAAATGCAACACTTCTCTCCTACAGGAATTTTCGCCTCTTCCCTCGCAGAATGCTTCAAAATTCAGTTGGAAGACTCAGGAGAACTTACGGCAACGATGCAGACGATCATTGATAATTTGGAACTTTTCAAACGTGGACAATTTGAGAAATTGCAGCAACTTTGTCAGACAAGTATCGCGGAAATTCGTCGATGTGTGCAAAAATTGCGAATGCTTACCCCTTATCCTGCCCTGTCCTTTAGCTCAGAACCTCTCCTCCCACGTATTCCGGATTTAATTGCGAAGAAAGTGGGAACAGGGGATTGGCAGCTCTCCCTTAATCCTGAAACACAACCTGTTGCACGTGCGCATCGTGCTTACTATGCGGATGTTTTCCCTAGAATCCGTTCACGAGAAGAGCAGAAATTCGCCCATCAGCATTTCTCTCAAGCCCTTTGGCTTGAAACGGTTTTGCATCAACGTGCTGCTACCCTTATGCGCGTGACACATGAGATCCTCCGTCAGCAGGAGGCCTTTTTCGAGCAAGGGATTCATGGCTTAAAACCACTCCGACAGCGGCAAATCGCCGATATCCTAGATGTTCATGAGAGCACGGTCAGCCGTGTTCTTTCCTCGAAAAGTGTGGAGACCCCTTCTGGGGTATTGGATCTGAGCTTTTTCTTTCCGTCTGCTGTTTCGAGTTGTCAGGAAGAAAAAGTATATGCTAGTTCTTCCGTGGCCTCTCAACTTCAAGAGTTTATTCGAAAAGAGGCGCCTCTTGCTCCCCTATCTGACGATCAATTAGCCGCTCTTTTATTCCAGCAGAACCGTATTACGATGGCACGAAGGACCGTCACAAAGTATAGGAACGCTCTTCGTATTCCGACAGCTGCACAGCGGCGACAAGCGCATAGGATTTTTCCCTCCTAGGCTTTGTCCTAAAACGCGATTATTCTCTGCACGGAGAGAGGACTTCATGACTGAGGTTGAGAAATACGCTTACCGAGGGCGGGGGAGGGAGCTGATTCGGACGTTGTGGTATAGGACGCCGTTTTTGCGCAGTACCGCCGTAGCCCTGAGTAAGATGCTGGATTGGCGTAG
>JAIRMZ010000009.1 GCA_031258355.1 Holosporales bacterium | reverse complement strand
TCCGATATTGGGGGACAGATTTTTGTTCTTGAGATGGGAGCGCCCGTTCGTATCGTCGATCTAGCGCACCAGATGATTCGGCTAAAAGGCTTAACGCCTGGAAAAGATATCGAAATCATCTATACAGGCGTTCGGGAAGGGGAGAAACTCTACGAGAATCTTTTTGATGAGCAAGAATCTCCTGCGCCTTCTGGGTTTCATGGAATCCACCTCGCGTCCTCTCACCCTGTAAAAGCTGATGTTTTGTATCCTCTTTTGGACGAGCTTGTTGACCTTGCACGAAATCGGTCTGATTCAGAGGTGGCGGCACGTGTACGAGAGGTTGTCGCGGTGCTGCGCTCTTAATCGTGTCGGATTCCAGAAGAGGGAAGGTCTTGGCAAGGGGGGAAATTTTCCTTATAAAAAGGCACCCCTTCCGACGGAAAGAGTGTTGCTCTGTTTTTAAGGAACGATAGTGAACGAGCGTAAAAATATTCTGATAGCGATTAGCCTGAGCTTTCTAGTTTTCTTAGGATGGCATACCTTTTTTGCCCCACCACCGGAGAGCCGTCACGCTTCTTCAGAACGCGCCTCCCCCCAAGAGTCAGGAAAGCAAAAACCTGTTCCTAAGGCTCCTGTAAAAGCACTCCCATCCCCTGTGCCCGCAAAAAATTTTCCGTCAGCCCCACGTGTCACGATCAAGGCTCCTCAGCTTGAGGGAAGCTTTTCTCTTAGAGGGGAACGATTTGATGATATCTCTTTGAAGAACTTTCGCAAAAGTGTGGAAAAGAAAAGCGCTCCCATCCCTCTTCTTTCGGTTCGGGCACAAGAATCCTCTTCTTTTATTCAGTTCGGTTGGCATGCAGAAGCGTATGCGGGGGGCTGGCCGGATGAGGAAGCGGTTTGGACAGCCTCGACCACTTCTCTGACGCCGGAAAGTCCAGTGACGTTGACTTGGAAGAACGCGCAAGGAGTTACATTCGAGCGTATCGTCAGTATCGACAGGAATTTCCTGATCACAGTACGGCAGCGCGTTCATAATCATTCAGAGGAAGCGCTGACAGTACAGCCTTTCGCTTGTATTGAAGGGCAACCTAGTGAAGACGTAAAAGGACAATGGGTTGTTCATGAAGGCGCGGTGGGGTTTGTAAATGGGCGTATTGAAGAGAGGAATTTTGAAGATTTACAAAAAGAAGGAACCGTCACGTTTTCTGGATCCGGAGGATGGGCAGGATTTACGGAGAAATATTGGTTGGTGGCCTTTCTGACGGATGCGACAGCCCAGCAGCAAACAACTTACCGTTATCTTGCTGATAAACAGCGTTATACCGTAGAGACGCAAGGGGAGAAAGCGACCGTTCCCATTGGAGGAACAGCGGAGGCGGTGTATCATTTTTATATTGGCGCCAAAGACCTACAGCTATTGGATGGTTATGAAGAACAATTGGGCGTCAAGCATTTCGATCTCGCCATTGACTTTGGGTGTTTCTATTTCCTGACGCGTCCCCTGTTCTATGGCTTAGTCTATATGAAAGATATGCTCGGGGGGCATATAGGATGGTGCATTATCATCCTAACGGTTTTGATCAAGCTACTGCTCTTTCCTTTGGCAAATAAATCTTATAAAGCGATGAGTCGCATGAAAAAGCTTCAGCCAAAAGTGCAAGAGATTCAGCAGCGCTATAAGGAAGATAAAGAGAAAATGAGTCAAGAGCTCATGGCACTTTACAAGAGAGAGCATGTTAATCCGGTTGGGGGCTGCTTGCCTCAGCTCTTTCAATTTCCGGTTCTTTTTGCACTGTACAAGGTGTTCTTGGTCTCAATTGATATGCGTCATGCATCGATGTGGTGGATCAACGACTTATCGGCGCCAGATCCACTGTGGATTACGAACGCTTTTGGGTTGATTCCTTGGACGCCTGTGGAATTCCTTCAGATTGGGATTTGGCCGCTCCTTATGGGATTGACGGGACTTCTGCAGCAAAAGATGAGCCCCCCGCCTGGGGATCCTGCACAGGCCAAAATGCTCCTTATGATGCCGCTGATGTTTACGTTCATGTTGGCGCAGCTTCCGGCTGGGTTAGTGATGTATTGGACTTGGAGCAATATCCTTTCTATGCTGCAACAGCGGCTCGTTATGCGTGCGGAAGAGCGCCGACAGGAGAGGGAAAAGGTATAGGAAAATATGGAGAATTTTATGTTAAAGAGCGGAAGAAAGGAAACGAAATGAAGCAGCCGATCCTTTACGCGAAGCCCTCTATAACAGAGAGGGAAATACGGTATGTGACGGACGCGGCTCAGGCGAGTGGGCAAGCATGTTACGCATATATCACGCGTTTTGAGGAGCTCTTTAAAAAGTATTTAGACGTGCCTTATGCACTTGCCACCTCTAGCTGTACAGGGGCTCTCCACCTCGGGATGATTGCTTTAGGCATTAAACCAGGAGATGAGGTAATTCTCGCGGATACAGGATGGATTGCAACGGCCTCCGCCATCACTTACGTAGGTGCGAAACCCGTTTTTGTCGATGTCCTCCCCGATTCCTGGTGCCTTGATCCGCGTGCGGTTGAAAAAGCGATTACGCCCAAAACAAAAGCGATTATTGCTGTGCATGTGTATAGTAATTTATGTGAAATGGATACTCTTTTGAACCTCGGAAAGGCGCATGGCATTCCTCTCATCGAAGACAGTGCGGAAGCGCTGGGTTCCGTTTATCACGGGAAGCGTGCGGGATCGATGGGCATCTTCGGGACCTTTTCCTTTCACGGAACGAAGACAATTTCGACGGGAGAGGGGGGTATGTTGGTAACAAGCGATCCCGTCCTTTATGACAAAGTCGTTACACTCAACAATCATGGGCGCTCTCCTCATCAAAAGAAGCAATTTTGGCCAGATATCGTGGGGCATAAATACAAAATATCTAATGTTCAGGCCGCAATTGGTTGCGCGCAGATGGAGCGTGTGGAAGAGATTGTCGCCCGCAAACGGGAGATCTTGTCTTTATACCAGAAGAAGTTCTCTTCCTTTCTGGAGATCACCATGAACCCGGAACCAGAAGGATGTGTCAACGGCGCTTGGATGCCGACGGTGGTTTTTAGCCGAGAAAGTGGCGTGACACGAGAGCTTTTGCAAGAAGCCTTTAAGGAAGAGAATATTGATGCACGCGTGTTTTTCTGGCCTCTTTCTAGCCTGCCGATGTTTCCTTCCTGCCCAGAGAATAAAGTGGCCTGGGATATCCCGAACAGAGCCATTAACCTGCCCGGATATCATGACATGACGGAAGAGGAGATGGATCGCGTTGCCTCCGTTGTTGTACGCTGCTTGGAGCGCACTAAGAGAAGGTAGCCAGCAATCAAGGGGGGGGGCCGGAGGGGCTTTTCTTTTGGCCTTAATAGGGTCTCTAGGCAGGAAGGCTGTTGCCTAGATCCTTTGAGTAAAGTAGACTGATAAACTGTGAGGAAGGAAAGAGAGGGTATTGGGTTTATTTAGCTTGGTGGCCATAGCGGGGGATAAAACGCTCCATTCCATCCCGAACTGGACAGCGAAGGCCCCCAGCGGCGATGATA
>JAIRMZ010000008.1 GCA_031258355.1 Holosporales bacterium | reverse complement strand
ATTGCGAAGTGAAATGGTTTAGTACTTTTGCTTATATGGAGGGTGATTACTTTTATTATTATTCGCGTGATTTATGCGCTGCTGCTGGTGGATTTGCTGTTCTTTAATTCTTGGGAAGAAAGCATCCTCTGCGACTTCTTCAGAACGGGCCCCTCGCGCCTTTGCGCAAATTCTCACGCAGGGAAGGATTGACTGCTTTCGCCGCCGTCCTTGTGACTCGTAGTGTATTATGGCGGAGGATAATTTCCTTGTAATTTCATCCAAGAAAGGTACGATTAGGAAAAAATATTCACTTTAAAGAAATATAAATTTCTATTTGACTATTAATAAGGTTTTTCGCTCTTTCTATTGTCTCATGACCTTTGTGAGGGGCTCGGAATCTTCTTTTGAAAGCCTTTTTGTACCAATTACCTTCCAAGAGAATATGGGAGAAAATATCTGAGCCATCCATCCTAAAATGTACTTCATTGTGACATACCTAAATTCATGCAAGAAACCCCTGCCAAAGGAGATCTTGTGTCACCCCTTCTAGAAATTTGAAGAAAAGTTCTTTTGAAATCTTAAAATGTTATTTTATATCAGAATTTCATAAGCCATTGAGGCTATAGAATCAGCGTTTTCTCCCTTTCCACAAGTTCCGGAAGGACCATCGTTACAAAAAGAAAACTCCCTTCTTAAAACCCAGAGGGACACCCTTTTTGATGAAGATCATATAAATCACAAGAGTTTCCAGTCCAGGTGCCCTCCCCCCCCCCTCCCTCTTTCTGAAGATTCAAGAGAAAATCACTTGAGAAAGATGAACTCTTCTCTCGATGTTTCGAAGAGGCCTCCTACATGGAACAAATTTCCTCCTTCTCTTCCTCCTCTTACATCAAGCAAAACGACTCCCTTTTGGCGAACACCTCAGAACTGAAAATACAGGAACTCTGGCGGGCGGCTGGCACGACCGATCATCCAATAAGATACGAGACTGAGACTGAGGACAAATCCTGTGCAGATCCAATGCGGATTCATTGCTGTGCGATAGCGAGAAGTATCATACAACTTCCAGAAACCGAGGAGGACGAGTGGGAAAATGGTGATATGCGCTTTAACCTCATGCCACCCTATATCCAAATTCATAAGGTTACTCACCCCTCCCATACCATAGAAAACCTTTTTCCACATTGCTTCTGCAATAGCCAGCAAGCTGGTTTTTCCTTCAACTCCTAACATGCACTTATACATCGTTACCGCGCAGGCAACAGTCTTTGCGCGGAACATCACCCAGGCTGCGTTGACGAAAAGGAACGTTGCCAGCCAACGAAAGAAGACGGTTTTTGAGGATGACGCTTTCTCTCCACGCTTGGTTTTCCAAATGCGATGAAGGACAAGGGCCACTCCATGCATAACACCCCAGAGAACGAAAGTTTCTCCGGCACCATGCCAGATACCTCCAATTAAAAATGTCAAAAAGAGATTGATCAACGTCCTCGCGAAGCCTACACGACTTCCCCCAAGGGGAATGTATATGTACGTCATCAGCCATCGAGACAAAGTGACATGCCACCGTCGCCAGAAATCTTGAACATTTAAAGCCGTATACGGCGACAAGAAGTTCTGCGGTAGATGAACGTTAAATAACAATCCTATCCCAACAGCCATATCACTGTACCCAGAAAAGTCGAAATATAACTGAAACGTATACGCTAAACTTCCCGTCCATGCGGCCATGAATCCGGCATCAGGATGTTTATCAAACACATTCGCCACAATAGGCGCGAGTCCGTCCGCCAAAACGGCCTTCTTCGCCAAACCAAAGAACAGTAAGGTTATTCCTTTATAACAATTCAAATGATTGAAACGCCGAATCGATAGATCCGCAAACTGCGGCATCATCTCGTTGTGATGCACAATCGGTCCCGCGACAAGCTGTGGGAAGAAACAGATAAACAAGCAGTAGCTCAGAAAGTTTCGCTCTTGCACCATTCCTTTATAACAATCAACGAGAAAAGCGATCTGCTGAAAGGTGAAGAAGCTAATACCAATTGGGAGGACGATCCCTGGCAATGGGATCTTCGATCCAGAACACTCATTGATCAAACGAAGCAGAAAATCCGTGTATTTGAAGTATCCTAGCGCAGCGACGTTGGTGCAGATCCCTCCAATTGTAAAAAGGCGTTTTAGGACTTGAGACGGAGAAGCCTGGATTTTCTTGCCGAACCAGAAATTAATCAGGACCGATCCGATAATGACGGCCAAATACTTCACATTCCAGCAGGCATAATAAATCAAGGACATTACAACTAGAAAGAACAGAGGCGACCGAACAGAGTTTCTTTTACAGAGCCAGTAATAGGCGATAACTGTGAAAGGTAGAAACAGCCACATGAACTCGAAAGATGAAAAAACCATCTCTTCCTCCTTACTTTCTTGCAGAGTAGAGGAAGGGATGTTGTTTCTTCAAGAGGAAAACATTTGCGGCTTCTTGGAAGAATCTCTTAGAATTCTTTCTGGGAGGGCATATGAATAAAGTGCTCGTCATCGCGGTTGTGATGGGGGGATTGGCGCTTGGTGGGGTTTTCTTTGTCGCCGGGATCTTTACAGGCATTTCGGTGTCGCTTAAGGAGGAGAAAGGGACAGCCGCCTCAGAACATTGGCCTCCTAAGACACTCAAATCTCAAAATCCTTCTACAGAAGGGGGGGCGCCAACACCTGGAGGAGGTGTCCTAGCGGCACAGACAGAGCAGGAAAAAGAAAAAGCGGAGCTTCGGGCGGAAGATGTCCCTCAAAGAGGTATCGACAAGCTTTTCGAAAAAGTCCCAGAGACGTCTGCGACTACACCCCTTACGGATGCGCTGAAGGGAGCAGCGCAGACCTCTGTTGCAAACAAGGAAGGGGCAGCGCTTTCCTCTAAGGGTGGGCAAGAGGTGACAGGCAAAAGTTCCTCTGCTCCTCAGAAAGAAAAAAGTTCTGCTCCTCCGCCCCCTACAAAAGAGTCGCCGAAAGCGCAAGAAGAAATACCTAAAAACCTCCAGCTAGAGGAAGCTTCTCCTGTTTTGGTCACGAAGCCAGACCAGTTGGTACCTTCCGCAGAAGAACTGTTTGAGGAATTGGGAGAGGAGGAAGAGCCGGCACCGGAAGAGACTCCCCAAGAAACGACCTCTTCACCCGTTTTTGTGTTGATTGGGACTTTGCAGGAAGGGGAAACAGCACGCATTTCTTCTCTCCTCATGGGTTATGGTTACAAGGTCTTTAAGCGCAAAACGACGGAAAGAGGAAAGGCGAAATTCCTTGTGGTTTCGGGTCCTTTCCGTGATCCTGAGAATGCTCAATCCCTCCTCGATTGGTTGCACGATAGCGGATTTAAAGAGGCTTCATTGACTACCTTGGCTCAACTAAAAAGTCGGTTGTAGGTTGATTTTTATAAAAGGAATAGGAGCGTTGTTCTCCTCAAGAGACAGGGGGAGACATCGCTTTCTTTTCTTGGAAAAAGACGCACCCATCACTAACGGTCCACCATCCTAAGAATCCAAGAAAAGTTAAGGAGGAGATAATGTATCGATACTCAAGATCCATGGCCATAGCAATAAGGTAAACACCAATAAAAATCGCGCAGTGCAGGAAAAGGGCTATATAAAGCAGAGCATGTTCTCTCTTCAATTCACTTAACAGGGGAGATCTTCTCGGGTTTAAGCGTTTTCTAAAAAGAGTACCCATGCGCAGGATGACCAAAAGAAGGAGAAACGCAGAAGAAACCATGCTGAATAGGGAAAACATCCTCGGATGAGAATTTTTGGGGAGAGGTGTAAATCCCCCTTTTCTCATGGCTTCCTTATAAGCCAAGTTCGTTATCCCACAGGGAGGCCATAAGGAAAGGTAAGCGCACAAGCCGAACGTTCTCTCATGCAAAAAAAAGAACCTTACGCTCTTGATGGGGTGCAAGAACCACAACTTCACAAAATCCATATAAATTAACCGCTCTATCGTCGCATATCCGATATTCTCTTTCTTCATTTTCTCGAGAGCTGCCCCATTTCCTCCCGGTGCCCCTCTCTCTATAGAAGCATAAACCATCTGTTTATAATCTTTCAGGCAAGTGTCTTCAATGATGCCAGGACACCTTGCTTCCATTTCTGCTAACTGATTTGGCAAAACGGATTCTTGGTTTTGCGTCATAAAAGGAGATCCCGCTCGGTAAAGGTTCCAAGCACGTATCGTTCCTTGTGTAATAAGAACGGTCATCAGGCACAATCCTGCTGTCTTTGCAAAAAGACCCCATCGTTTCTCGATCCCCAAAATACTCCACAGAGGCGCAAGGGACAGGAGAAAGACGAGCCCCGCTTCTGACCAAAAACCCAATATCGTCATGACAATGAACAGCAAGGTTCCGTGAAGACGAGACAAACGCTTGCGTAAAAAGACCAGTCCACTTAGAGAAAGGGAAATCACAGATAAAGAACAAAAAACGCTATCTTTAAGAATTAATTGTGTATAATAAAGGGGCAAACCTGTCGCATAAGAGAACACAAAGAAGCGTCGCACCCAAGGCTTAAAAGAGAGCTCTTTGGTAAAAATATGAAGGGAATAGGCGCTCACCCCCAGAAAAAAGAGATGGACCAGCCACAATCCGCCCTGCCATCCTTCCTCCTTAAACAAGCTCTGACATAAAGCCATCAGAAGAGAGAATCCCGGTAAATCTCTTGCAATGCATCGTGTTCCTGGATGCAACCAGGAAGGGTCTGTAAGGATGGCATCTGCATAGCTAAGATACCGTTTCGTATCTGGGCACAACGAAATAAAGCTTCCCAACCAGGGGAGAAGTCTCGTGAGCATTAATACCCTTTTCCCTCACCTCCACGCAGGCAGGAACGAACACTATACGTCCTCTTGTTCTGAGACTCATAGTACGTACGCACCAAAATTTCCCCCAGAAGACCGATCAGAAGGGAAACGCCCCCAAAGAGAACTGCTGTAATCGCCGCAAGAGGGAGGGGCGTCTGTATATAACAAGCCCCTTTAAACAGCTTAAGGTACGTTGCTACAGAGAAGGCAACACCTCCTAGAAAGAGACAAGACAAAACAAACCAAATCCCCCCATGATATAGATCGGCTTTGTTAGATAGCTTTGTAGGAATTTTACCACCATTAAGTCCAACAGAACTTTGAAAGTGCGTCCTATCCCATATTTAGATTTTCCTGCTAAACGAGGGAAATGACCGACGGGAACTTCTGTAATACGCGCCCCGAAGGTCTGCGCATAAATGGGAATAAAACGATGCATTTCCCCATACAGATGAATCTCTTTTAAAAAGGCTCCACGATAAGCCTTTAAGGAGCACCCATAATCATGAAGAGGAACTTGCGCCACAAAAGAGATCAATTTATTTGCTAAAAGGCTTGGTAGCTTCCGAGACAAAAAAGAATCTTGACGTTCTTTACGCCAACCAGAAACGACATCATAGCCCTCTTCTATCTTTGCAAGGAGACTCGGAATGCTTTTCGTATCGTTTTGCCCATCTCCATCCATTATAACAATCACCTCTCCAGAGCTATAGTCTATCCCTGCCATCATCGCGGCTGTTTGTCCATAGTTTAACGCCAGGTGAATAACGACAAGATGAGGGTCGTTCTGTACTAATTTCTCCAGAAGACATGCTGTTCCGTCCTGACTCCCATCGTTGACGAAGATCAGTTCATAAGAACGTCCGAGTTGTGACACAACAGAGCAGATGTCCTGATATAAACTGACGATAGCACCTTCTCATTGAAAAATGGAACAACAACC
>JAIRMZ010000085.1 GCA_031258355.1 Holosporales bacterium | reverse complement strand
GGACCTGCTCTGTCTCGGAAAAATTTGTGTCTACTATTGGCGCCTCAGGCATCTGCGTACCCTCGATCTCTCTCACGCCTTTACTTACCGATCATCTCTGTAAGGGTTGGGTTAGGAGGATATTGTAAGAAAAGAGAGAGCCTTTATTTCACTTTCCAAAGAAGAACATTGTCTTCGATCTAGGGGTATCTTTGCGACTGCACAGATTTCAGAAAAACAAATCTGAACGAGTGAAAAGGCATTCTACCCGAAAGATTCATTGTCCTGAAATAGGTAAATGGACTCTAAATCTGTAAAAACAAAGAACTATTTTCAAAGGCAGTCTCTTCTGCTTTAGGAGGAATCTTGAAGGACTCTCCCAAAGAAAGGATGCGGTTTCCTTTCATTACGCAAAATCCCCCCTCTACTGCTTAAAGATAAAGAACATGGCTACTCATGCAAACGCCAATTTAGTAATAGATTTTTATGAAATTGCCAAATGTGAAGAATGACCACATCTTTCTGCTCTGGTAGACTGCTGTAATGATTAAGGAAGGAAGTGCAGCCTCTTGTCTCGATGAGACACTTCTCACGCCCGCGATGGCCCAGTATTGGGAAATCAAAAAAGCACATCAAGATTATCTTTTATTTTACAGAATGGGGGATTTTTATGAGCTTTTCTTTAAGGATGCCGAAATTGCCGCTCCTGTCTTAGATATTGCCCTGACGCATCGATCTAAGTACGGAGACAAGCCGATTCCTATGTGTGGCGTGCCGGTTGTTTCTGTCAACGATTACCTCGCAAAACTCGTGCATGCGGGATTTCTCGTAGCTATTTGCGAACAGCTCGAATCCCTTCAGGAAGCGAAGGAACGAGGATACAAAGCCTTAGTCAAGCGTGATGTTGTTCGCATCGTTACGCCAGGAACGCTTACAGAAGACTCTCTCCTGGAACCCCGTCGGCCCAATAATCTCGTCGCTATCACCGCGAAGGGCGATCTCTTTAGCTTTGCCTGTATCGACATTTCCACCGGAAAGTTTCAGGTTGAAAGCGTCTCAGGGGACGCCCTTACCGCGACGGTGAGTCGTCTGGCACCACGAGAAATTCTCCTTCCAAGTTCTCTGCGTGAAGGCCCTTGGGGAGATTTCCTCGCACAACAAACGGCACTCTCTGTTTTACCCGATGCGAAATTCAATCCCCATATCGAAGAGGCGCGCCTGCGCAAATTCTTTCAAGTTCATCACCTTCTTTCTTTTGGCGATTTCTCCAAGGGAGAGATTGCAGCTTGTGGTGCACTCCTGGAGTATCTTCTTTTGACCCAGAAAGAGACCCTCGGGTCGCTCTCTCCTCCGAAAAAAGAAACTTCCCAAATTTATGTTACCATTGATGCGGCAACACGAAGAAATCTCGAGCTCACCCGCTCTTGCAAAGGAGAGCTCAAAAACAGCCTTCTTGGCATCCTAGATCATACAGTGACGGCTGCAGGAGGACGATTATTCTTTGAGCGACTGTCTAGTCCTCTGCGCCTTGTAGAAAGGCTGGAGGCACGTCTTGAGGCTATTTCTTTCTGGCAAACGCACACAAAGGAGCAAGAACAAGTCGCGCGCTATCTCCGTGGAGTGCCGGATGCCGAGCGTGCCTTAAGCCGCTTGCGGTTTCGTCGTGGCACGCCAAGGGATTTATTCAGTATTTTGGGGATTTTACGGAATTTCCAAGCAATACGCGCTTTATTCTCTTCGCTTACTTTCTCTGTTGCAGAAGCTGGAGAGCTTGTCGACAGTTTTTTCGCCCTCCCCTTTCCAGAAACGCTCCATGAGCTTTTGAAGCGCGCGCTCGCAGAAGAAGCCCATAGTATGGAGGGAGATTTCATCGCGCCTAACTTTTGTGCAGATCTCGATCAGCAACGCCAATTGCGCGATCGCAGTAAGGAACTGATTGCCGAGCTTCGGCAACACTACATTACCGAAACGGGTCTCCATTCTCTGAAAATCCAATTTAATTATGTACTGGGGTGGCATATCGATGTCTCGGTTACACAATCCTTGCGTGTTCCTGAGACGTTCATCCATCGCCAGACCTTGGCTTCTTCCGTTCGATACACGACCCTTGAACTGCAAGAGCTTCAGGAAAAGCTGGCGCAGGCCGCGGATCGCTGTGTAGCGCTCGAGCGACAGGTGTTTGAGGACTTAGCACAAGCGGTTTTGGAAGAAGAAGATCTTTTGAAACGTCTGACACGTGCCTTGGCGATCGTCGATGTCTCTCAGAGTTTGGCGTATTTCGCACGCGAGCATCATTATGTGCGTCCTACTTTTACCGACCAACCTTTGTTGGAGATTCGTCAAGGTCGTCATCCCCTCGTGGAAACGCTGGATCCTAATGCGCAAAAGGAAGGATTTACAACCAATTCTTGCTGTTTAGATAGGGAAATGACGTTTTTGCTCTTAACAGGGCCGAATATGGCAGGGAAAAGCACTTATTTGAGGCAAAACGCTCTTATCGCTTTGATGGCGCATATGGGATTTTTCGTCCCAGCGGAATCCGCGCGTATTGGCTTAATGGATCGTCTCTTCAGTCGTATTGGCGCGGCCGATGATCTAGCACAAGGGCATTCGACTTTTATGGTGGAGATGACAGAGACGGCAGCGATTCTTAATCAAGCCACGTCTCATTCTTTTGTCATTTTGGATGAAGTCGGACGCGGGACAGCGACTTACGATGGACTCTCGCTCGCTTGGGCGATTGTCGAACACCTCCATCAGAGGCGTATTCGCACCCTTTTTGCCACACATTACCATGAATTGACGCAGTTAAAGGACACGCTTTCTCGCCTCTCTTGCGCCACACTCAGGATTCAGGAATGGCAAGAGACGATCATATTTTTTCACGAAGTGATCGCGGGCGCTAGCGATCGTTCTTATGGCCTTTATGTCGCTAAACGCGCTGGTTTTCCCGCAGAGGTTCTGGTCCGTGCTCAAGAAATTCTCGAGACTCTTGAAAAAGATCAAGGCCATAAAGCACGTACTGTTAAGCCCGCACGTCCTAAGCAAGCACCTCTATGGACGCTTTCTCCCGTCGAAGAGAAAATTCAACAAGCCAAACTCGAAGAATTATCTCCGCGCGCCGCCCTTGACCTTCTTTATACGCTCCAGCAAGAAGTGGCCCGGAAGAAAATTTAAGAAATCAATGCGAAGAAGCCGTTTGAATAAAGGCCTTACGGACATGCTCTAAGTCCTCTGATGTATTGACCTCAAGAGGAACCGTGTTGACCACCTTAACGGAAACGATCATACCTGCTTCCAAAGCGCGTAGCTGTTCAAGACTTTCGCGCTGTTCCAGAAGGCTCGGAGGAAGCGCGACGAAGCGCGCTAAAGCCTCCTTCCTAAAAGCGTAAATCCCCATATGATGGAAATAAGGCCCCCCATAAGGAAGGGGAGCGCGGCTAAAATACAACGCTCGACCATAGGTCCCCTCTGGGACGAGACTGAGGGCGATTTTCGCTACCTGTGGCTGTTGTATACGTGCATCTCCTAGCGGGATTGGCGCCGCCAGTGTCGCGATATCGGTCTCCGGAGCACAGGAGAAGAGAGAAAGGA
>JAIRMZ010000035.1 GCA_031258355.1 Holosporales bacterium | reverse complement strand
GGGGGCCTTAGCGGTCCGCCTTGCTTATCTCGGTAGCGCGAAGACCTTAAGAACAATTTTGCTGGAGGAGCAAGTGGCAGAAGGGCTTCGTACCTATTATCCAGCGGCTGTTTTCTCTTCTATTCCTTTGGAGGATGTCGGTGAAAGCCTCCTTGGTGCGCTTTACTTAGATGGAGGATTTCCTGCCGCTGCTGCAACGATTGCTCTTTTGTGGCGTATGGAATTGCAGAACTCCTGTGCCGCACAAAAAGATAGTAAAAGCGTGCTTCAAGAATTTCTACAAGAACGCAAAAGAGGAAAGCCCATCTACACAGAGCTATCGCGAACAGGCCCAGATCATCACCCAATATTTCAGGTGCAAGTGACAAGCCCTTTAGATGAGAAATCGGCCCTTGGCACGGGTTCTGCGAAGCGAAGTGCCGAGCAAGCGGCCGCCGCCGCCCTTCTTCAATTATTGCAGCAAGAAGAGTCTTATGGCACAAAAATTTGATGTTCTCGCTGTTATTGGGGAGCCCAACGCCGGAAAATCTACACTCGTTAACACTCTGGTAGGGCAAAAAGTGTCCATTGTCTCGAAGAAACCACAAACGACACGAAGCAATGTTCTTGGTATTTTCTTGGAGCAAGAAGCGCAAATTGTTCTGACAGACACCCCTGGGGTTTTCCTTCCGCGAGAACGTTTGGGACGCGCGATGTTTCATGGAGTCTGTGCCGCTCTTCGAGAGGCGGAAGGGGTCCTGTTTGTCGTTGACGCTTCACGTCCCCAGATGGGACGCTGTTTTTCTCTTTTAAAAGAGCATCCAGAGACGCGAAGTTTCCTAGTCCTCAATAAGATCGATCGCCTTTCTCGGCAAACCCTCTTACCTCTAGCGCAAACCCTTAATGCGCAATTCCCCTTTCGGGAAACGTTTATGATCTCTGCCTTGAAGCAGGATGGGATTGCCACAATGAAGCGTGTGCTAGCAGGTGCTGCCCCAGAAGGTGCCTGGCTGTATCCAGAAGATCAAGTAACCAACTTACCACTTCGCTTATTGGCGGCAGAGCTCACGCGTGAACGTCTCTACGCTAAATTTTCTCAGGAAATTCCCTATGCTTGTACCGTGGAGACGGAAACTTGGGAGGATTTTACTTACAAAAAGGAAACGCGTATCGCTCAGAACATTTACATAAAAAAAGCTTCCCAAAGGCCTATCCTCCTTGGCAAAGGAGGAAAAGGGATCCGCGAGATTCGCCTCTCTGTCCAGAAAGAATTAGAAGAGCTTCTCATGCGCAGAGTGCATCTGTTCTTGAGCGTGAAAGAGCGTACCAATTGGTCAGAAGATAAGGCCTTTTACGATCTGTGGGAAATGCGTTACGACGCTTAGACCCATTTGTCTCTTTAAACTCTCAGAAGATGCATCATTCTGTGATTTTAAGAGTCTGCCGTATGATCCTGAAGGGGGACATTCTTTCAGAGAGGATATTGGTATGGCGGAAGAGCAAAATAACGAAGATACCAGCCAAAAGGTCTTTGAAGCCACCGAACATCGCCTTCGACAAGCGCGAGAAGAGGGAAAAATCCCTATTTCTCATGATCTTAGTGTGGCCTGGATGATTCTGGCTGCCGCTTTTGTCCTTCTGGTTTTGGGTCCTTATACATGTATACAAATCAGCAATTTTTTAACGCCTTTCTTCGAGCAAGCACATAGCATTCGATTAACACCTAACGCTGTGCGTGACCTTTTTATCTTTTGCTCTTGGCGTTTAGGAAAGGCTTTGGCCCTTATGGGAGGAACCTTCATGCTGATGGCTTTATTGGGAACAGCGATGCAAACACGCTTTTCTGTTTCTTGGAATCGCATCAAGCTAGATGTCTCACGCCTTTCTCTCAAACAAGGAAGAAAGCGTCTCTTCTCGTGGAAAGCGTGCATTGAGTTTTTTAAAAGTTGTCTCAAATTTTTCGTAGCCAGTCTTCTTGTTATTCAAGTTCTCAAAAAATCTATTCAAGGAGGTACTGCGATGGTAGATGCCTCACCTTTGCAATGGTTGTTCTTTACGCGGATCGGCCTATTTAAAATGTTTCTTTACGTCTTGATTTTCATGGTAGTCCTCGGAGGACTCGATTATTGGTATCAATGGTCTTTACATCGTCGTGAATTACGCATGACGCGTCAGGAGATGAAAGAGGAGCTAAAGCAAACGGAAGGGGACCCTCATATTCGCGCGCAAATCCGGCATCTCCGAGGAGAGCGCGCCAAAAAGCAAGTCGTGAACACTTTGCAAAATGCAACCGTTTTGATCACGGATACCAAACTCTATGCCATCGCTTTGAGGTATGATGCCGAGAACATGGCAACCCCTATTGTTACAGCTAAAGGCACGGAGGCTTATGCTAAAGTCCTGCAAGAATTTGCTTACGCGTTGGGTCTTCCTATTGTCGAGCATCCTTTTCTTGCACATGCCTTATACACATCTGTGCGGATCGATCAACATATTCTTCCAGAACATTACCGAGATGTTGCTGCTGTCATGCGGCATCTTGCGGGGAGAAATGCGCCACCCTCCTCTTGACCATGCTTTTCCCTGGAAGTGAGAAAGCCTACGATGAAAAAGGATGTTCTGCGAGGGAAGCCCCATGGCGTTTTTTACGTTCTTGCAAGAGCAGATTCCGGCCTTTATCCCTCCTAAACAGGAGGAACCGCGACATCTGGCATCCGATTCTCGACAAGTACAGAAAGGAAGTGTTTTTGCAGCCCTTCCAGGCATACGGCAGACTAGGTCCCCATATCTTCCTCAAGCTCTTGCGGCAGGAGCATCCTGGATCGTTCTGGCGCCAGAGGACTACGCACAGTTTACGGGGAGAACACCTCCTTCCCCTCCTGCCGTCGTCCCTTCTCCAGAAGCGCAATTTATTCTCGTTGAGAACCCGCGCCAGTTTTGGGCGCAACTGGTGGCTGCTTTCTATGCAAAGCAACCCGAAGCATGTGTGGCCGTTACAGGGACCAACGGAAAAAGTTCCGTCGTTGATTTTACACGACAGATATGGACGCTTCTCGGAAAGAAATCTGCAAGTATCGGAACCCTTGGAATAAGATTTGGTTTT
>JAIRMZ010000010.1 GCA_031258355.1 Holosporales bacterium | reverse complement strand
ATCCTTTTTTCTGTTGTCATTTTGATGACGGTTCTTTTTATCGAGAAATCTGTTGACTTTAACGTTTTCCCCACGATCCTCCTCGTGTCGACTATCTTGCGCCTTGCGTTAAACCTTGCCTCTACGCGTTTGATTCTCTCCCACGGACATGAAGGGGTCCATGCGGCTGGAGAAGTCATCTACGCTTTTGGCTCCTTTATCATGGGAGGAAATTTCGTTATTGGTGTTATTGTCTTTGCCATCCTGATTATTGTGAATTTTGTCGTAATCACAAAGGGATCGGGCCGAATTGCGGAAGTCTCCGCTCGTTTCACGTTGGATGCACTTCCCGGAAAGCAGATGGCCATTGATGCCGAACTCTCTTCAGGAATGATTGACGAAAAAATCGCGAAACAACGTCGGAAAATGCTGGAAAATGAAACAAATTTCTACGGCTCTATGGATGGTGCCGCAAAGTTTGTGCGTGGCGATGCGATTGCTGGTGTCATCATTACGCTGATCAACATTATTGCGGGAATTATTATCGGAGTCGTGCAAAAGGATATTAGTCTGCAGCAAGCATCCACCTCTTACACCCTCCTCACTGTAGGAGATGGGTTGGTTTCGCAAATCCCTGCCCTCATCGTTTCTACAGCCGCGGGTATGCTGGTTTCTAAATCCAGCGTGGAAGGGACGACCGATAAGGCATTTTTTGCGCAACTGAGCAGCCACCCTAATGCACTTTGGATGAGTGCGCTTCTAATGGGACTCCTCGCTTCCCTTCCAGGGATTCCCAAAATCCCATTTCTTCTTTTCGGAATGATGGTTGCCGTGCTGGCTTACCGTGTTACGAGAGGACAGGCAAAGACTGCAGAAGAAGAGGGGGCGCCTCTCGATAAATTGAAGAAGAAAGAAGAGGAGGAATCTCCCACTACCATGATGCGGGTAGAAAGCTTGCGCTTGGAGGTTGGCAAGGATCTTTCTTATCTCATTAATCCGGAAGAGGAGGAGAGTCTCGGAGCAAAAATAAAATCCCTGCGCCGTTATTTTGCGACTCAACTAGGATTTATTCTTCCTTCCGTCTGTCTCCAAGAGAGCGCCCATTTAGCCCCGCAAGAGTATTGCCTTAAGGTGCGTGAAATTGCTTGCGGAAAGGGAATCATCCGCCCTCACCATCTACTTTTGATCGATCCTACTGGGAAGATGCCCATGATGGAGGGAGAAAAAACAACAGATCCCGCCTTCGGGGTCCATGCTTTATGGATCACACCTGAGCAACGAGAGGAGGCTGAGGGGAAAGGCTATACTGTCGTTGAGCCGGCAGCTGTGCTGCTCACCCACCTTGAGGACATTGTCAGAAAAAATATCACAGAGCTTTTCTCCAGTATGGATATGCAGCATATCTTGGACGAATTGCCAGCACATTTAAAAAAGATGATGGCGGACGTCATGCCAACCCCTATCAATCTGGGGATTCTTCAGCGCATTTTCCAATCTTTATTGGAGGAAAACATCTCTATTCGTGATACAGCAACAATCTTGGAGAGCGTTGCAGAAGCTTGCTCCCATACAAGAACGGTCTCTGGCCTACTAGAGTATGTGCGGGCACGCCTCAGTCGGCAACTTTGTTTCGCGAACACAGACGCGAATGGTATTTTGCAGATGGTCTCCCTTGCTCCTGAAACAGAGAAAACATTTTCGGAGTCCTTAGTAGGAGAAGGAGACAACCGTCAGATTACCTTAGCGCCTTCTTATCTTCAAAATTTCTCGATGAATCTGTGTAAAATTTTTGATCAATTTCGGCATTCTGGAGAGCAACCGGTCCTTGTTGTGCCAGGCATTCTGCGTACGGCTATGCGCTCTATTCTTGATCGTGTAAAACCAGATGTAGTGGTGCTCTCCAGAAGCGAGATTCATCCGAAAGTAAAAATTAAAGCCGTGGGTTATCTCTAAAATGCAGCAACAACCAACACATTCTTTTGAAGGAAAAACTCTGAAGGAGGTACTGGATCGTGTCGCACGTGCCCTGGGAGAGGAAGCTATTATCTTGGAATCAGGAGAAAACGAAGGGAATGTCTGGGTGACAGCTGTGCCTGGACAAGAGGAGCCTTCTCAACCTCATATCCCTCTGCCTTCTCCAGAGGAACTTTTAGAAGAGGCAGGGTTTTCTCATGAGATCCTCACGAATTTCCGCTCTTTCGCGTCTTCCCGGAGGAAAAAGCCTGCAGATTCTCGCGCAAGACTCATCGCTTTTTTTAAGAAGATTCTTGCGCAACGTCTTTCCCCATTCGATTTTGATGCGGCTTTTGCGCAGGAGGCTCCAGCCAGCTTCTTCTTAGTAGGCGCAACAGGTCAAGGGAAAACCGTAACTACGGCAAAATTTGCCGTTTCCCTGGTACAGCAAGGAATTCTTCCTGTTGTTGCTTCACTAGATGTGGTAAAGAGTGGAGGGCTCTTTCAACTCGAAGCGCTATTACAGACGCTTGATCTTCCCGTACAGGCATTACAAACGCAGAAAGATATTCACTCTTTGTTGGCAAAGACACCCCCTCATGCTTTTGTTCTTATCGACACGCCGGGGTTAAATCTTTTCGATGCCGCTGATCGGCGTCAAATCCAGGAATGGCGAGAAGGAACACAAGGAACTCCTTTCGGACTCTTGCGTGCTGGTGGAGATTTTCGAGAGACAGAAGGGATTATAGATTTCTTCCAGGAAGCAGACATTACGCGCGTAGGGGTGACACATTGTGATGCCACACAACGCTTGGGGACGGTCCTGTCCGCGATCTTTTCTTCTCCGATGACTTTGGAGTTTTTGTGCGATGCTCCCTTTATCTCTCAGACGCCACAAACTGCTTTTGCGGATAAAATCGTCGATATGCTCCTTTCTTCTGTGAAAAGTTCGAGAAAACACGCCGCTTAATCAAAATCATCTGAAGGAGAGTCGCTTGTTCTTGAGGATGAGAAGGGGGGGGTTGACTTTTCTGATAAACTGTACTATCATGATAGTACAATAGGATATTGGGAAGAAAAAATGCGCCCTCAAGATCAAGATTCGGAAGAAGATCTGTTCTCTGCCATCGCCCTTCTCTCTTCTGCAGAAGAAGTGAAAAACTTTTTAATCGATCTCTGCACACCGGCAGAGATTCAGTCTTTTATTGATCGATGGAAAGTCTGCCAGATTTTATACTGCGAAGATTATTCTTATAGAGAAATTCGGGACAAAACCGGCGTTAGTCTCGTAACTATCGGGCGGGTTGCCCGCTTTTTGAAGAATGAAAAGTATGGAGGGTATAGAAATTTGCTAATGCGCTTAGAACAAGAAGGGAGGAAAGAATGAAAAAGATCTTTATGAATTTCTGGATAAGCGCCCTTTTTTTGGGCGTCTCTCCGGTAATGGGACAAGAAACACCAAAAAAGACCGTGACGGTGGCGATCTGTAAGGCCGTGGAACACGAAGCTCTGAACACAACGGCAGCCGGCGTACGAGATTACCTTAATAGCCGAGCGTCAGCACAAAACGTCACGTACCGTTTCCTCGAAGAAACCTGCCAAGGAAACATAACACTTGGGACACAAATAATGGAAAAATTTTCCCAAGCGAAGGTCGATGTGGTTGTCACGGTCGGAACAACCCCAACGCAATGTGCTTATCGCATTGCCAGAGGAGGAAAACTCAAAGCTGTTGTCTTTGCTTCCGTTACCAATCCAGCCGATGTCAGTGCTCGTTTGCCAGAAGCGCAGGTAACAGGTGTTTCAAATTTTGTCCCATTAGACCCTCAGGTAGCGCTATTCCAAGAGATTCAACCGAATCTAAAGACTCTAGGAATTCTTTGTAATCCAGGAGAGCCAAACTCTGTGGCGATTGTGGAAAGATTAATACCGGTTTGTCAAAAAATAGGAATCGTCGTGAAGCAACAAGCGATTCCTCGCGCCTCCGATATTCCTCAAGCCGCAGAAAAGCTTGCCCAAGATGTTCAGGCGATCTTTATCAGTAACGATAATCTTGCCTTAAGCGCCATCCCACTTATCGTTTCTATCGCAAGCAAACGGAAGATCCCCGTCTATGTTAGCGATACGGATCAAGTGGAAAAGGGATGCCTCGCTTCCTTAGGGCCCAATCAATACCAGCTCGGAAAACAAGCGGGAAGAATCGTGGAAAGAATTGTCGAAGGAGAAAGTCCGAACAACATTCCCGTTGAATATGCTCAGAAAGAGATCTGCGAACTCTATGTGCGCACCGATGGGGTTGTGTCTATTCCTGAGGCCGTAAGGAAACGCGCCAAGAAAATCTTGAACGAAAAGGGATAAGAACAATGCTTCCG
>JAIRMZ010000100.1 GCA_031258355.1 Holosporales bacterium | reverse complement strand
ATAAACCATATTGCATAATAAATATTCCTATAAAAATACTGTTTAGAAACTGCTTTACACACCATATGTAAAGTATTCCTTCTGCCTTTATATGTATAAAAATTGTTGTTGTCAATAGTATTAAAAAATCAACTCATCTTGGTACACTCCGTTACGTCCTATAAGATGGCGGCATGTCTGACCGTCCCACCTCCTCAGACAAGTGGCTTGTTCTTCAAAAGTTCGGGACGGTTGGTGATATGGTCTTTTGTTTGCAAGCGATTCATGCCATTGCTGCACAGGCGCCACGGGGAAGAATTACTCTTGCCTGTCCTTATCCTGATATTGTTGGAGGATTGTTCCTCGATGATCCTGCGGTCGAACAGCTCATTCGTGTCCAACGCGATGATCTTGTAGGACGTTTTCGCAATATCGGTATTCTCAGAAAAGGGGGATATCGTCGTTCTTGGCTCCTGGGGAAAAACTCCAGTTTTACCTATATTTTGCTCCTTGTGGGGATCAGAGAGCGCCTGGGCTACGGATATGATTGGCTCCAGAGGATGACCTTAACGCCCTCCCTCTACCACGCCCTCCCTCTTCCTATCCCTCGAGGAGAGGCGGAAAAATCTTGGGATTTTTTGAAAGCTCAGGGTATCCCTTTGGTGCCAGGCGGCAAGAAGCCTGTACTCTCTGCCGCACGTCTCCAAGCAGTACGTTATCAATATGCTGACTGTCCCCGACCTTGGGTGGCTTTTGGGATTGGAGCAGGGCGGCCTTGGCGGTGTTGGCCTGTCGCGTATTGGATAACCTTAGCGAAGGCGCTTTTTCCTGAGACAGGGACGGTGTTTTTGTGTGGAAGTTGGCAGGATAAGGAAAGAGCTCGTGCTGTGGCCGCGCCGTTTGGCGATATACCTATGGTGGTTCCTGTGATCGGGGAATCTCTCGCGACCGTATCTTGCCTTTTTCATCATATCGACCTCTTTGTGGGGAATGATAGCGGGTTATTTAATCTGGCGGCTGTGATTGAGGCGAGTCCAGTGGTCGGACTCTTTGGGGCCTCGCCTGTATTGACTTGTCATCCGCAGATGATCCCCATTGTTCCTGAGGGTGGGATGTCCTCCATGGCAGCCCTCTCTCCCGCGTTGGTCCTCACCACTCTCCATCGCCATGGCCTTGTGCCTGCCGTATCTCTGAGGACGTTATGACAGAAGCTTTTCCTGAGCGATGGTTACTCATTCAGAAATTCGGTCTGATCGGGGATACCGTTTTCCATCTGCAGGCGATTCACGCTATTGCGGCTATTGCACCTCGAAAATGTTTAACGTTGGGAATGCCGCATCCGTTGCCTTCGGCCGATCTATTTGTCGATGATCCGGCAGTAGAAGGGATCTTGAAGATGGGACATGGACTGATCGGCCGCCTGCACAACATCTCCCTCCTGAGGAAAGAACGTTTTGCGCGCGCTTGGTTGCTGGGACGGAGTACCGCGCATGCGCTGACGTTCCTCTGTGCAGGAATCCAAGAGCGGTTGGCTTACGGATACGACTGGGTGCAACGCTTGACCTTAACGCGTTCTCTTTACCGTCCTTTGCCTCAACCGATCCCAGAGATTGCGTTGCGGTCCTATGATTTTTTGAAGGCGCAAGGCGTTCCCTTCTTGCCCGAGGGGCGTAAACCTGTTCTCTCTACTGCACGTATTGAGAGTGCTGCGCAGCAATATGCGGAATTTCCGCGTCCTTGGATAGCCTTTGGCATTGGGGCAAGCGAAGCAAAACGTTTGTGGCCTGTTCCTCATTGGATCTTCCTCGCCAAGGCCCTTTATGCGCATTATGGAACTGGAACAGTGTTTCTCTGTGGAGGAAGGCAAGATCTAGAGCATGCCCGAGAGATCGCCTCTCCGCTCTCCCCTTCTCTTTCCGTTGCTTTTGTTATCGGAGAGCATCTTGCGACCGTTGGAAGCCTTTTTCATCATGTAGATCTCTTTGTGGGGAATGATAGCGGACTATTCAATTTGGCTGGTGTTATTGAGGCCTGCCCCGTGTTTGGCCTTTTTGGTGTTTCTCCGGCGCTGACCTATCTTCCCCATATCATCCCGATCGTCCCTAATCCCGGAAGCAACGTAGTTTCTATGGAAGTGCTTGCACCGGATAGTGCACGTGACACGATTCTCCAGAGAGTGCCTACTCTTCCAGCTGTTGTTCGCTAATTCTTGTATAATGACGAAAGGAAAAACTACAGTGCGACGCGTCTGACAGCGGTATCGACGGAGCGCTTAAATTCCTGAAAGCGTCTGAGATCCTTCCCTGAGAGTTTTTGCGCGGCTAAGAGCCTCACGGAGGAAGGGTCTATTGGTTTTCCGTGTAAATGCACTTCGTAGTGAAGATGAGATCCTGTTGCCGATCCAGAATGCCCAACAAAACCCACAACTTGACCACTCTTAACATAGGATCCCGGACGAATGCCTTTTGCAAACTGACTCAAGTGCGCGTAGAGAGTCTCGTACCCACCTGAATGCTCCAACATGATACAGCGTCCATATCCATGTCCTGACACGATACATTTTACAACCCCTTCGGCAGAAGCGGAGACCGGAGTTCCTTGAGGAGCAGACAAATCTACTCCTCGATGCCAACGGCTTCTTCCAGAAATCGGATGTCGACGCGGTCCAAATCCAGAAGTCTTTCGGGCTCCATTAATTGGCCATCCAAACCGGCCTCTTTGGACACCTTCTGCCCCCGCTGTATAGAAACGATGCCCTCCTTTCTCTGGGAAGCGGTAAACTTCTATTTTTTCTTTTTTTGAAAGAAGACCTACGTACAAAAGCTTTCCAGGCTTTTTCTCTCGAGAACCCTTGATACTCATACGATCAAAAAACACTTCAAATCGATCTCCGGGGTGAAGATGATGCTTAATATTTATAAGAGACCCAAAAGCTTCAGGAATGGCTTGCACAATTTCTTTAGGAACGCCGACACGCACCGCATCTGCCATAACATTGCCCCGAACGGTGCCTCGAATACATTGCGTTGTAACGATAAGAGGAAGAGAAATTCGCTTAAAGCGATAAGCTCCCCCATTTCCGGGTACTAATCGCACCTCTTTCCCAAATTCTGTAGGAATTGTGAGATGTTGCAAACGAAGCACCTCTCCTTGTGGGATCAAAGCGTAGGAAAACTTCTGTCCTGCTTTAAGGGAGATTTTTTCTTTCCCTAAGGACTTTATGACCTTCTGTCCTTCTGAAGCACTGAGGCCGATGCGCTTTAAAACCCCCAATAACGTTTCTTTCTTAAGAACCTTGGACTCCCCAGAAGCTGCTCGCAGCACAGGGGAAGGAGGCGGGGGAGGAGGAACAACCTCTCCCGCCAGACGCTCTAAATCTAGAGGATCTTTATGGAGAAAGATCTCGGAACCTGGCACAGGAACAAGCCGAGAAATATCATAAAATGTAGAAAATTTGGTTGAACGTGTCGATATTTTATAAACAGACTGCCCGACAAGGACTCCCACACAAGCGAGAGTCAGTCCTAAGACATTCCGTGCTTCAACAAACCAAACCGCTGCCCGGTTCTGCAACAGCTAACCCTCTTCCTAGTAACGAAATTAGAGTATTCTATTCCTCCGAGGGCGTCAAATTTCAAGGATATGCGGATTGCTTTAGTTATTCTGACTCTGCGGGCGGGGGGAGCCGAAAGAGATATCTCCCGCCTTGCAGACTTCCTTGCACAGAAGCATGCCGTGACACTGATCACTTTGATCGCTACTCCAGAAGAACAGCCTTTTTATCCTCTCGATTCTGCCATCAAATTCTTACCACTTCGGCTCTCTTCCTATCGGAGAACCTTGAAACGTCTACGGCCTGATCTCATTATTTCCTATCTAACGAAGACAAATATCCTTACTTTGCTAGCGACACGGGGGCTTAAAATCCCGGTGATTATCTCGAAACGTGTGGATGCGCGTCTTCTCCCTTATGGTTGGTTTATAAAGACATTACGGGCTTGGACTTATCGGTGGGCGGTCCTCATCGTCACCCAAACGGAAGAAATTGCCGCAACGGTAAGGGCGTTGGGTGTTCCTCTGATGGTTATTCCTAATGCTGTAGAGGCGCCTCTAAGACAGGTACATTATGCAGAGCAAGTTACTACACTCATTTCCATTGGCCGATTGGATGCTCAGAAAGACTTTCCAACGCTCTTGAGGGCTTTTTCTTTTGTCTGCAAAAACGCTCCTCTTTGCTCCTTGCATATTTATGGAGAGGGGCCAGAAAAAGAAGACCTTTTGGCCCTTGTTGCACGCCTCGGAATAAAGCGGCAGGTTCGCTTTCTCGGAATTACACATGATCCCTTTCGAGTGCTCTCTGAAGCGGATATTTTTGTGTCCTCAACCCGTTATGAAGGATTCCCTAATGCCCTTGCCGAGGCGATGTCTGTCGGGTTGCCCGTTATTACATCGGATCGCCCGGAAAATAGAGAGCTTGTCTGTGATGGACAGAATGGGCGCTTGTTCCCGGTCGGAAAGGCAGATCGGCTTGCTGCTGTGATAGAAGAACTTCTTGGAGATGACCCACAGCGCAAAAGATTAGGGCAAGAAGCGACAAAAATTACGCTCCGTTTTTCTCCGCAACGTAATCACACTCTCTGGAATGAGGCTATTGGACGCGCTACGGTAAAGGAGCATCGTTGGAGCAAGTAAAGCGTGATCATCGCTGTTGTTGGTTTAGGCTATGTTGGCCTTCCGTTGGCAATAGCCTTCGGCCAAAAATACAAGACGATAGGATTTGATCTTTCACAAGAGAAAATTGCTTGCTATCAGCGGCAGAAAGATCCAACAGGAGAAGTCTCTTCCCAAGATTTTCTCCTTGCTAAGGGATTCTCTCCAACTACAGATCCCGCCCTGCTCAGTACAGCAGATTTTATTATTGTCGCTGTTCCAACGCCGGTTGATGGTGCCCACAATCCCGATCTTTCTTGTTTGGAAGCGGCCAGTACGCTTATCGGTCGGCATTTGAAAAAGGGAACGACGGTCGTTTTTGAATCTACAGTCTATCCAGGAGTCACAGAGGAAGTTTGCGTTCCTCTTCTGGAAAAGCATTCTGGATTTAAAGGGAAGACGGACTTTTTTGTCGGATATTCTCCGGAACGCATCAATCCCGGCGACAAAGAGCGCACGGTAACAAAAATTACCAAGGTCGTTTCTGGCGACACGCCAGAGACGTGCACACGCATAGCAGAGATCTATGAATCCGTTATTCCAGCCGGTGTCTTTCGTGCCAGCACCATAAAAGTAGCGGAAGCTGCGAAGGTCATCGAAAACACGCAACGAGATTTGAATATTGCTTTGATGAATGAGCTCTCGATGATCTTTGAGCTCCTCGGTATTGATACGCAAGAAGTCCTCGCAGCAGCACGCACAAAATGGAATTTCCTTCCTTTTTGTCCTGGCCTAGTCGGAGGGCATTGCATCGGTGTGGACCCTTATTACTTAACGCATAAAGCTGAAACGCTGGGGTATCATCCAGAGATTATTCTCGCAGGACGGCGCCTTAATGATGCGATGGCGCGTTATGTTGCTCAACAGACGATCAAGAAATTGATCCGATCGGGCTCTTCTGTGAAGGGTTCCCTTGTCACTGTTCTTGGAGCGACATTTAAAGAAAATTGCCCAGATTTGAGGAACTCAAAGGTCGTTGATCTTGTGAAAGAGCTGCAAGAATTTGGGTGTACCGTCACACTTACAGACCCTCTTGCTGATCCTAATGTGGTGCAACGAGAATATGGTTGCCCTCTAACTCCCTGGGCCTCCCTTCCTCCGCGGGCTGAAGCCTATATCCTTGCCGTTCCGCATCAAGCTTACGTCACGCAATCTCCTAAAGACCTATGTGCCAACCTCAGGGCCGGTGGGCTTTTTGTCGATCTTAAAGCGGTTTTTCCTCTAGAAATGATAGAGTCCCTCGGTTACCAAGTGTGGAGATTGTAGGCTGTGTGCGGTCTTGCGGGGCTGATTGACCCGACACATCGCCTCAGTAAAGAAACACTAAGATCCACAATTGACACAATGACAGATACGCTGGAGCACCGGGGTCCGGATGCACGGGGAACGTGGGTCTCTCTCGAGCAGGGTGTGGCCTTAGGGCATCGCCGCCTTGCTATTCGTGATTTATCTCCAACAGGGAATCAACCTATGATTTCCGCTTCAGGGAGATACATCTTAGTCTATAATGGAGAGATTTATGCTCTTCAGCAGCTCATTCAGGATCTTACACGGGCGGGCACGTTTTTTCGAGGTTCTTCCGATACGGAAGTTCTCCTAGAGGCTTGCGCAACGTTTGGAATAGAAAAAACGCTCCCGCGTTTGGTGGGCATGTTTGCCTTCGCTTTGTTCGATCGACAAGAAAAAACATTGTGGTGTGTTCGTGATCGCCTGGGTATCAAACCTTTTTATTGGGCCTGGCAGGATGCGGTGTTTTTTTTCGGATCCGAGCTGAAGGCTCTCCGTGCTTATAAGGGCTGGCAACCTATGCTTGATCGGGATTCTATCGCCTCTTTTACGCGTTTCGGATATATCCCCGCTCCTCGGACGATTTACAAGAATGTTCATAAGTTGGAGTCTGGGCACTTGCTCAAGTTTACGTTTGGGAAGGAGCCGGAGGTTTACCCTTTTTGGAGGGCAAGAGATGTTGTTATGCGCGGTTTACAAGAACGGGAAATGCAAGATGATGAACAAAGGCAAATCGAAGAACTAGAAACCCTTCTGAAGGAGGCGGTAAAATGCCGCTTCGTTGCCGATGTTCCTATCGGAGCTCTTTTGTCAGGGGGAATCGATTCTTCCCTTGTGACCGCTTTAATCGCAGAGCAGAGCGCATCGCCTATCCACACGTTTTCGATCGGATTCTCCGATCAAGAATACAACGAAGCTCCTTACGCTGCTGCTGTGGCCCAACATCTTGGAACACAACATACCGAGCTGTACGCCGATGTCGCCAGCGCTTTGCGGCTTGTAGAGATGTTACCTCATGTGTACGATGAGCCTTTCGCCGATTCCTCTCAAATCCCAACAATGCTCGTTTGCGCTTTAATACGTAAGCATGTCAGTGTCGCTCTTTCAGGCGATGGAGGAGATGAATTATTTGCTGGATATAACCGCTATCAGCTTGCTAGACAACACCGTCTTTTTTCGCATTTTCCTTATATCTCTTTATGGGCGAAAGTTTTAAAATCCGATATTTGCACAAGAATTTGCCGACTTGGAACACATTTTTTCCCTCATCAATTCCCTTCTCAATTAGACAACAAACTCCGCAAACTTGCTAACGTTATGGCCCTTTCGTCGGAGAAAGAGATTTATCAAAATCTCGTTAGTTACTGGCAGCATCCGGACTCTTTGGTATTAAAAGCAACAGAACTCCAGACCCTCTTGCAAGATAGAACTCTTGAAAAAGACATCCCTGATTTTTGTGACCGTATGCAGTTTTTAGATCTTGCCACTTATCTTCCCGAAGATATTTTGATGAAGGGAGATCGTGCGAGCATGCATGTCGCTCTTGAAACGCGTGTCCCTCTTCTCGATCATCGTGTTGTAGAGTTTACCTGGAAACTACCCCCTTCTTTAAAATTACGAAAACGGACGACGAAATGGGCTCTCCGTCAGATCCTCTATAAGCGTGTCCCCAAAGCCCTCATAGAACGTCCCAAAATGGGATTCGGTGTTCCTCTCCATGCTTGGCTGCGCGGCCCTCTACGGCCTTGGGCAGAAGAGCTGCTGGAAAAGCGGCTTTTGCAACAGCAAGGGATCTTTGATCCTACACCTATCAGAGCAACATGGCAGGCGCACCTTGAGGGAGCTGATGAAGGGTACCCTCTCTGGGATATCCTTGTCTTTCAATCCTGGTTGCAGGCGCAGGAAAATGTCTCCCTCTCATGAAGCGATGCCTTCCTTTTTTAAGGGCAAGAAGGTGCTCTTTTTCGTTACAGAAGAGCTGTATTTTCGATCACACCGCCTTGCCTTAGCCCAAGCCCTCCATCATGAGGGAGCGGTCGTTTCTGTCGCAACGGTTCCGGCAATCGGGGCTCCTCCTATGACGGGGATCCGGCTGCTCCCTTTTCCATGGGATCGAAAAAGCCTTAATCCTTGGAAAGAAGGGAAGGCTTTGACGCGCCTTATACGCCTTCTTCGTCAAGAAAATCCCGATTATCTAATCAATGTTTCTTTGAAACCTGTGCTTTACGGCGCAGTAGCAGCACTTTTCCAGAAACGAGTACGGTGCTTTAATCTGATCACAGGATTAGGATATATTTTTACGGAAAATACCATAAAGGCAAATGGATTGAGGGATATCCTCCTTCTGGTACTCCGCTTTCTCCTTAAATCCACAGGGGTCATTGTGCAGAATCCTGATGATCTTCGAATATTTCGTTTTGCGCCACATCTTTTCCTTGTCAAAGGATCAGGCGTAGATTGTGCCCATTTTACTCCTCAACTCGAGCCAGAGGGTCCCTGCACAATCATTTTTCCTGCCCGCATGCTTTGGCACAAAGGGATTCAAGAATTTGTCACAGCAGCACAGTACCTTAAAGAACCCTTCCCTGAAGCAAGGTTTTGGCTTGTGGGGCGCTCAGATCCTAAAAATCCTGCGGCGGTACCTTTGGAGACCCTCCGACGCTGGGAGCAATTGGGAAATGTCACCTGGTTGGGAGAACGGGAGGATATGGCATCTTTGTACGCGGCGGCACATATCGTTTGTCTCCCCTCCTATCGAGAGGGCGCCCCTAAAGCGCTCCTTGAGGCGGCGGCCTCCGGGCGTCCCATCGTGACAACGGATACCGTTGGATGTCGGGAAATCGTGTGTCATGGAGACAACGGCCTCCTTGTCCCTCCTCGAACCGTGGAACCCTTGATTGAGGCTTTAAGCGCCCTCATACGCTCTCCTCAAGAACGTCTTAGAATGGGGAGACGGGGACGCGAGCGTGCTGTACAGGAATTTGCCCAAGAAAAAATCTGCGCAGAAACCTTGCAGATCATAAGGCATTTCCCAGCATAGAGTTCCTATGCTAGTCTTTTTGCGGACGTTTTGTAGAGGGAGATTTTTAATATGAGGCTGTTTCATGTTGCGGCAAGGGGTATTTTTTTAATGGCATCTGTCGTAGGAGCCACTGAGACGCCTTCTCCCGCGGTCCCACAAACGCGTACGGAAATTGCCCATTCTTTCAGTCCAATTGTAAAGAAGACTTCTCCTGCTGTTGTCAATATTTGCACTCATCGCAAGGTTCAAGTGATGTCGAGGTTAATGGATCATTTTTTCGGGAATCTCTTCGGACCCTTTGGAGGTGTTCCAGCAGAGCGTATTCAAAATGCTCTGGGATCGGGTGTTATCGTGCGTGCTGATGGAATGGTGATTACGAATCATCATGTAGTCGAAAATGCTGTAGAGATCCGCCTCGTCCTGCCGGATGGGCGGGAGATGGACGCGGAAACGGTTGTCGATGATATCAAAACAGATCTAGCTCTTTTGAAAATCAAAGAGGCAAAGGGGCCGTTCCCCTTTTTGGAATTGCGGAGCGTAGATACTTTGGAGGTGGGGGATCTCGTCTTGACGATCGGGAACCCTCATGGAATTGGCCAGTCTGTCGCCTCTGGTATTATCTCGGCGTTGGCCAGGACCCATATTGGGGAAGGGCGTTATCGTTACTACATCCAGACGGATGCGGCCATCAATCGGGGGAACTCGGGAGGAGCTCTCGTTACCCTCGATGGAAAGCTCGTGGGAATCAATACCTTCATCGTTTCTCCTTCGGGAGGATCGAGTGGTACTGGATTCGCGATTCCTGCTGACCTAGTACGCCAAGTGCTTGCCATGGCGGATCAGGGAGGCAAAATCGTGCGTCCTTGGCTGGGTGTTAAACATGCACCGATTCCTCAAGAAGTGGCCGATGCGCTGGGAATGCCACATGCCCAAGGGGTACAGCTTGTGGCCATCTTAAAGGGGGCACCTGCGGAGAAAGCAGGGCTTCGTGTTGGGGACATTATCACGCATATCGATGGTCGAACTGTTGAAGATGAGCAAGCCTTTGTTTTCCGTATTGGAACGAGAAGTATCGGAGACAAGATTCTCCTCAAAGGATTGCGCGATGGAGGGGCTCTCGAAGTTGAAGCAACATTGACAGCTCCTGCGGATGTTCCTCCTCGAAAATTGACGACTTTGAAGGGGCGGCACCCTCTCAATGGAGTCACGATCTGCAATATTAACCCGGCTGTTATTTCTGAACTCTCCACACCCATCGTTGAGACGGAGGGGGTTG
>JAIRMZ010000096.1 GCA_031258355.1 Holosporales bacterium | reverse complement strand
GGACAGGTACGGAACACGCTACCTCTCGGCGGGAGCGACATTACTATGTGCGGTAGGAGTTGCCCTCTTTGCTTTATCCCCTAATTACTTCTTAGCCGCTGTCGGAAGAATATTGACAGGAGTGGGTGCGGCTTTCGCCTTTGTTGCAACCCTGAAGGTCATTGCTGATTGGTTCCCTGCGCAACGCATTGCCTTGTTGACCGGTCTTACAGCTACCATAGGAGCAATTGGTCCTGTTTTCGTTGGACAGATGCTGGGAACCTTGATGGGTATGTTCTCCTGGCAGGAAGTCTTTTGCCTCTACTCTCTGCTTGGAGGAGGACTGTCCTATGGCATTTGGCGCAATGTTCGAGATCGACGTTACCGTACCCGTGCCCTTTCAGAAGATATAAAAATTCCTTTCCGAAAGGTTCTCCTCAGTAAGCAGTGCTGGCTGTTAGCGATTTATACGATGCTTCTTTACGCTCCTGTAAGCGCCTTCTCTGATATGTGGGGAACGGTTTTCCTCAAGAAACTCTACCACATCGATAGCGCTCAGGCCTTGTTCATTAATAATATTCTCTACATTGGGATGGCGGTAGGCGCTCCTTTGATGGCCCGGATGTCCGACAAGCTGCAGCGTAGGAAAAGCCCCTTATACATAGGACTTCTCGGCACATTAATCGCTTTCACCTATGCCGCTTTTTCTCCTCTCCCTATAGAGATGATGATGGGCATGCTTTTCTTCGTAGGTTTGTCTGTTAATGGGAAGGTTATTGCTTTTACCTCAGCCTTAGAATCTGTTCCTAAAAGTCTTAGCGGCTCCGTTTCTGGTTTTGTCAACATGATGTGCATGCTAAGCGGTGTCATTTTGCAACCGCTTCTCGGCTTCGTCATGACCTTGGTATGGGACGGCCAGACTGAAAATGGCTGCCCTGTATACAGTATTGAAGATTATCGACAAGGGTTTTTGATCGTTTCTGGATGCCTCCTTCTCGCGCTATGTACTCTTCCCAAGGTGAAAGAAACCTTTCCTAAAACCCTATAGATGGCCTCCACAATAATTGGGAGCTTCCACAAAAGAGAGTAAGATCTAGGACTAAAGAAGGAGGCCTCTATGGAGAAGAAGCAGACAGCACTCATCACGTGCAATTTTTTCCAAGAAGAATCTTGCGCTTGGATCACACTATCCGTTCCAGAGAAACGTAACGCCCTGAGCAGTGGGGTGATGGAAGAATTAAGGGAAACGCTAAACACTCTTCAAAAACACCCGCATGTGCGCGTTGTCGTCCTCTCCGGAGACGATCGCGCCTTTGCTGCGGGTGTGGATCTCACAGAGGTTGCGTGTATGACGCCAGAAAAGGCACTTAACACTTTCTATCTCGGAGACTCTTGGCGGTCGCTCACACATTTCCCCCTCCCTACGATTGCGGCTGTCTCTGGCTATGCCCTTGGGGGAGGCTTTGAGCTTGCTCTCATGTGCGATCTCATCGTTGCCACTGAAACAGCGCGATTCGGATTTCCCGAAGTCACTCTGGGCCTACTCCCTGGTTTAGGGGGAACCCAAAAGCTAACAAGACTGATTGGTCCTTATCGTGCTGCGGAACTATGCTTTACGGGCCACTTTCTCACGGCAAAAGAAGCCGCAGCTCTTGGGGTGCTCACACAAGTCGCTTCTGAGAAGGACCTAAAAGAAGTGGTGCTCTCCCTCGCCCAGAAAATCAGCCAGCAACCTAAGACCAGCTTACAGTTGATCAAAAAGGCGATAGCCTGCAGCCAAGAAGCTCCCCTCTCCGTTGGCCTAGATTTTGAACGCCAGCTGTTTTTCACTGCCCTCGCAACATCAGAAAAGGAAAAAAGGACAAAGCGCTTTTATAACGATTGATGAAAGGGCGTGACAAGAAGAAAACGCTCTGCTACTTTCCCAAAGACCGCCAGAAGAAGGAAGGAGCGAACAGAAATGTCTGATGTAGCGGAACGCGTGCGCACTATTATTACGAAGAAATTGGATATCGATGCCGCGAAAGTTGTGGATAATGCGCGATTTGTTGATGATTTGGGAGCAGATAGTCTTGATACAGTCGAGATTGTCATGCAGTTCGAGGAGGAGTTTGGCATTACTATCCCTGATGATGACCAGGCTAAGATATTGACCGTCGGGGATGCCATTTCTTTCATTGAGGCACATGCCTCAAAATGAGGCTTTAATCTCCACGAGACCGTAGCAGTGCGTCGGGTTGTTGTTACAGGAATGGGATGCGTCGGGCCCTTGGCCTGCTCTGTAGAGAGGACTTGGGCACGTCTCATTCGTGGAGATTCCGGTATCCGGCCGATTGATCGGTTCGAAACGGAGGATCTTCCTTCAAAAATTGCCGGGTTTGTTCCTTGGAAAAATGAGGGGAAAACGATCAATGCACAGGAGGATAGTGATCGATTCGATCCTTCTCCTTTTGTCCCAGAAAAAGATTGGCACAAGATGGATCATTTTATCCTCTACGGCCTATCTGCCGCTGTTGAGGCCGTTCGCAATGCAGGATGGGAAACACCTTCGGAGGAAGAACGAGAGCGCACAGGGGTCTTGATTGGATCTGGCGTCGGAGGATTAGATACGATTTATCAGACCTCCTTAACCCTCAGAGAGAAGGGAGCGCGCCGTGTCAGTCCTTTTTTCATTCCCGCTTGCCTCGTCAATTTAGCCGCAGGGCATCTGTCCATCCGTTACGGTTTCACGGGACCAAGTCATGCAACCGCGACGGCTTGTTCCGCAGGTGCGCACGCTATCGGCGATGCTTTTCACTTAATCCGCGTAGGGGCAGCGGATGTTATGGTAGCGGGTGGTGCAGAAGGTGGGGTTTGTCGTCTTGGTGTCGCCGGATTCTCCGCCGCACGCGCCTTATCAACGCACTTCAACGACCGCCCTACGGAAGCCTCCCGCCCTTGGGATCGAGATCGTGACGGTTTTGTCGTTGCCGAAGGCTCCGGCATTCTGATCCTCGAAGAATTGGAGCATG
>JAIRMZ010000057.1 GCA_031258355.1 Holosporales bacterium | reverse complement strand
AAGGCCTCCGCATGATTTTTGGCCTCCAGATAATCCTTGATTGGTTTAGAGCCTGAAGTAAGTCCTTCTTCAACAATTAGCGCAGTTTCTCTTCGGGTTAGGGTATTTCCCTCAATGTGGTCGGACGTATAGGTTAGCTCGACCCTCAGCCACTTTATTATGGTTTCAAAGGATTCTGAAGAAATTTGAAGCTGCAGCTCCTGAATTTGTTTAAATGTTTCATACATGGTTTATGGTTGCCATTTTTTGTAACTATACACTATAAACTTAAAAATATCAACACGCGAATCATAGATTTTAAACGTAATTGACAACAGTCAAAATCAACAGGTCACACCTTCATTTTCGGGATGTCTTAAAGCACATGTCCGCAATGGTTAACAAAAAAATGCGAGGCACTGAAAACAGAACGTCTGATTTTTTGGAACGGCGGAGAGATTTTTCGCTGGAGAAAGCGTGCCCTCCACCATTCTAGGGTTTTTAGGCTATTCCATCCCTAGGATAGAAAACAGCTGTGTTGCTGTTCTTGTTCCCTGCAAGCTCGACAAGCCCACACAACGATGCCAGATTTCCTTGAAAGACATTTGACCAAAATTCATATGTGGAAACGTTCTGCGAATCTGATCACAATCTGTGTTACCGAGCAGCAGATTTACACCATAAAAAGATTGGACAGGAGCACCTAAATAATCAACACGCCAATACACAACGAACGTTTCGTCCGGTCTGCTGATACCTTTTATGTGGTGTGTGTTTCCAGAGGCATTGCCCTTTTTATGAAGGATGACAGGCATAGGAGGAAAGTGTTGTTGGGCAACAATTGTTCCGCTCTTGTCAACAGCATGCACCCAGCATTCTACTGGCTCTTGCCTCTCTGTTCCTGGTTTACTCATCATGTACTGAGGCTTCAGAGCGCGCAGTGTATACTCGTCTGAAACCCGCCCGAGACACTTCGCTCCTTTAGGAAGATGCATTTCCTTTGTGACGGGGCCTCCTACTGAGGCAAAAGGATTGTTCTGAATATTGACCACAAAAAATGCTATTGGCCGATTTGGAGAAGTTGCCAAGAGGCGGTGCATGCCATTAGGGCCTTGTGTCAAGGGATCGTGAAAACCTGTGGGCTTAACTCTAGCGCTCAAGAACACTTGGAACGCTCTTCCCTCCGGAAC
This sequence comes from Holosporales bacterium, assembly GCA_031258355.1. Taxonomy (GTDB): domain Bacteria; phylum Pseudomonadota; class Alphaproteobacteria; order UBA3830; family JAIRMZ01; genus JAIRMZ01. The sequence continues at coordinate 3,210 of JAIRMZ010000057.1, read as the reverse complement.
ATACTCCCCAGAAATCCCGTGGTACGGATGGACCAAAACGGTTTTAGGGACTCCTGCTTCTGGAGGGGGAAGGCTTTGCGTATAGGACGTCTCTTTCGAAATTCCCCATGCTCCTGCTTTTTCTGCCAACCAAGGCGCCTCCTTCAATCCTTGGGCCATTAAGTAAGGAAATGAACAAGAAAACAATATACAAAGCCTAACAGCTGTCTTCATACAATCTCCATAGGGCAATATTTTTATAATAATTAAAAAATATTAATGTTTTATTAAGGAGGCGAGACCGAAACATCCCTCCCGTGACATGAAGCTATTTGATCGATCCTGCGATTCCCTCTAGAATGACTCCGTTTTCTGGGGAAAACTCGCTGTGTCTGCGGAACCTCACTGGTTCAATCCTTCTCTTCTTCGCGCCTACGATATTCGGGGCATCGTCGGAGAAACGCTTTCTGAAACCGATGCCTATTATGTCGGACGGGCTTTCGCCACATTACTCCCCGAAAGGTCCGGAGGACCCCTTGCGGTGGGGAGAGATGGGCGCCTCTCATCTCCTTCTTTAGAGGAGGCGCTTATCCGTGGTCTTCAGGAGTCCGGACAGGATGTCTGCTCTATTGGATGCGTTTCTACCCCTCTTCTCTATTACACCGTCTTTGAACATACGCCAGCAGGAGGGATAATGATCACAGGATCTCATAATCCTCCTCAACATAACGGGGTAAAACTTTTGCAAGGACATCACTCTCTTTTTGGAGAGCAGATTCAGCAGATTGGCACAATCGCTGCTTCTGGAAGCTTTCGCTCTGGGAAAGGAGGAAGGTATCCTTTCACTCCTCAGGAACGTTACATCCTTCGTTTACTTCAAGGAATCACGATTTCTTCGCGTCTTCGTGTCGCTTGGGATACAGGAAATGGGGTCGTTGGCCCCATCCTGCAGAGCCTGATATCCCACTTGGACTGTGCCTCCTTCATTATCCATGCTGAAGTCGATGGACATTTCCCTAATCATCCGCCAGATCCTGCCGTTCCAGAACATTTACGGGCCTTGCAAGACTTGGTGCATCGCGAGTCTTGTGCACTGGGGATTGCCTTTGATGGCGATGGAGACCGGATTGCAGTTGTCGATGAACAAGGACAGCGCGTTCCGACAGATGCACTCCTCGTGCTCTTTGCGCGAGATATTTTGATGACTTCCCCAGGAGCGCCCATGATCGCGGATGTAAAGACAAGCCAAGTTTTCTTTAGTGAGGTCGCCCGCCTGGGAGGGCAGCCCCTTATGGAAAGGACGGGGCATTCTTTCGTCAAATCACGCATGCATGAGACACAAGCGCCCTTTGCTGGAGAATTAAGCGGACATTTCTTCTTTGCGGACCGCTGGTATGGATTTGATGATGGCCTTTACACAGCATTACGTCTCCTAGAGCTCCTTAGCAAACAGGAAAAACCTTTATCCGTTCTCGTGCAATCCATCCCCACGCGTTTCACGACTCCAGAGATCTCTTTCCCTTGTCCAGATATGCATAAGAAACAAGTAATGGCCCGTGTCGCGCAACGCTTACAACAAGACAATATTTCTTTCTCGACAATCGATGGCGTACGCGTCACGACCCCTCAAGGATGGTGGCTTTTACGAGCCTCCAACACACAAGCCTTGCTAACAGGACGCGTTGAAGCGATTTCTTTGGAAGCGCAGGAAACCTTGCTACAAGAGTTAAAGCGTTACCTTCAAGAGGGGCAAAAACCGGATGCTCCGTAAGGATTTTCAAGATCTTCTCCAGGAGCCCAAACGCCTTTTGAAAGAGATGCAAGAAGACCTCGCACTTTTTGAGGCTTTCTCTCAAGCGATTAATCTTTGTCGAACAGCCTTACAGCAAGGGCATAAGCTGTTGCTAGCTGGAAACGGAGGATCAGCCGCTGAGGCGCAACATTGGGCCGCGGAGTTGGTCGTCCGCTTTCATCAAGAGAATCGCCCTGCCCTTCCTGCCATTGCTTTATCCACCGATACTTCGGTTTTAACAGCTATTGGAAATGACCTTGGTTTTTCCTCCCTTTTCGCACGTCAAGTCGAAGCGCTGGGGCAATCCGGAGACGTCCTTCTGGCTCTGACCACGTCTGGGCGGTCGCCCAACATCTTGAAGGCTTGCCAAGTTGCACAGGCGAGGAAGCTCCTTGTCCTAGGATTTACGGGTCAGGAAGCTCCTGAGGATTTTTTAACACTCTGTACCATCTGTCTGAAGATTCCTTCTACAGAGACAGAACGCATTCAAGAGGGCCACATGATTCTTGGACACGCTCTTTGCCGTTTTCTCGAAGAAACGGCCCAATGCCTCCCGTCTTGACGGAGCCGTTCTTTTCCTCGAGAATCTCCTATGCTTATTCTTGCTTCTACTAAAGCCTTCTTTGTTTGTTCTTCTAGGGAGCTTTCGTGAAAGACATCTTTCTAGCAGGAGGGGCGATTTTTGCGATGTTTTTCGGAGCGGGCAATATTATCTTCCCTCCTATCCTTGGAGAAACTTGGCCGAATGCTTGGCCCTCAGCGATCTTAGGATTCTTTTCCACAGGTGTTTTCGTCCCTCTTTTGGGATTGATTGCCGTTGTCCTTTTCTCGGGAAATACAGATAAATTTTTCGCTCCAATGGGCAAGATATGCGGATTTCTCCTTCAGGCGGCCATTATGGCCATCGAAGGACCTTTTGGCATCGTCCCACGGTGCTTCCGTATTGCTTATGGTGGTTGTAAATCCATTTTTCCTTCCATTCCCGCCTTGGTATTTTGCGGATTCGCAAGTATCTGCATTGGTTTTATGACCATCAAGAAGGAGCGTGTTGTTCCTTGGATTGGAAAATTCCTAACACCAGTCAAGCTTGGATTTCTCTCATTGTTGATCTTCTGGGGGTTAAAACAGGTTGTGACCCATGAAGGAGCGGGAACTTTGGTTTGGTCAATGCCTGCCTTTCACGAAGGCATCTTAGCAGGATATCAAACCTATGATTTACCGGGTGCTTTGTATTTCTCGTCTATGGCTATGGGTTATTTAATAGCGGCAAATAAAGAGCAATCGAAGAAAGCTCTCCTGTTTAAAGGGATATCTGCGAGCTGCATTAGCGCTATTCTTCTGGTTGTGATGTACCTGGGTTTCATTTTCCTTGGCGTGCAGTATAGCGACTCTCTCGCGGGGGTTTCTCCTGAAGACCTCTTACCCCAAATCGTTGAGAA
>JAIRMZ010000013.1 GCA_031258355.1 Holosporales bacterium | reverse complement strand
CCTCTTTATCGGAGAGTTTAATACTTGTGCCCGATAATGTTTTCCGTATAAAAGGCACATCTCCTGCAGTGCCCGAATCCATCTCTGCAATACTCTTAAAAGCAGATGCATACTCTTCCTCTAAGGAGGCATGATCGTTCCGGATAGATTCGTTAACATATTGCACAAAGCTTTCCCTATCCGATGGAGTGGCGATTAGAAGAGCCTTTTTTATAAGGGTCAAATTATCGTTCCCAAAAACACCTGTGTTGCCTTTCAGCCAGACCCAATCGTGCTGCGCCAAATCATTCAAAACTTCTTGAATATTTGCTAACTTAGGAGAAACAATATGCCAAAATACATTTTTCTTTGTGGTGTTATTTTTTGATTGACTTTCTTTGTACAACAGTTGCACGTCTTTTAAAGAAAATTTCTCTTCATATTTGTGTATCAATTTTTCTATAGTAGGCACACTATTCAGATTCGCCCGATCTATTTGTGCCAGCTGCTTTAAAGACTCCTCGCGATTCATGTGCTGATTTAATGCTTCTATTGCTTTCAGTATCGTAAGCGGATCGCCAAAGAGAACGTCTGCCTCAAGGTTACTTATATATTTATCACCAAGAGTAAACCCAGCCCTCTGAAACCAGAGAACTTCTGCCAAGCTCACGGATTTCGCTCGGATGACGTAACCAAGGAAGCCATCCCACGCGAAACCCATTTCGTTTACAAGAGAAAATCGAGAATCCTCTGGAACCGCCTCCTCAAATTCTTTTAATCTCCCAGTCCAATAATCATCTTCTACATTATTGGCACTCCAAGAAGTATCATAAACATATCTGGCGCATGCCCGAAAGGCAAGAGCCGCATCAGTTCCTGTGACGTTAGGTATTTTTTGCAAGAAAAATTCTGTTGAATGATATATTAAATTTCCCCCTGCTGCAACATCTTCTGCAAGGGGCTGCCACCATCCACGTCCAATAAGATTTCCTATCAAGAATTTTTCCTGAGTTGCGTCTAGAGACGTAGAATCGAAAAGACCCCTGACATACGATGAATCGTATGATAAACTCAATTTTTCTTCTGATATCTTCCACATGAATTCGGTCACTGACATGTCATAAAGGTTAGCAACACCGACACTACATTTTTTTAAATTAATAGCTATTTCCCACTTTTCTTCAGGGGATTTCCCTTCGACGAGCGATTCTAAAAACAAATCGAATTTGCCATACTTATTTTGATAAAAATCAGCAAGAAATCTTTTAACGCTATCCCTATTCCCATAATTATATAACTGATTTCTAAGGTAAATACTTCCCATTTCAAGACGATCTCGCCAGTCTTGTGAAAGAAAGTGATCATTACTGTCTTCTTGCAATAAGCGTATAAGCTCTTGCGAAGAAGGAGATAATTTTGCTAAATAGTAAAGAATTTCTCGCCTATCGGCATCTGCCAAATTCTTCAGTTTCAAAAGTGTAATAGCGGCATCCATGCGAGCAGAATGACTGACCCTCATGTCTCGTATAGTTTTTGCCAACATCATAGGATCCTGATCTGTTTGAAGATCTTGTGTCGCTCCCACACCGGGATCATATGAAAGAGTATAGTCTGGCTCTTCACCACCAGTAAGAAGCCCAAGACCCTGCCCGGGAAGGCGGGGAGTTTCGAACCAAGGCATAAAATTGAGAACATCGGAATGAAGATCATGCCAAAGAGTTGTGTTCTTCTTGATCCAACCCCATACCTCATGTGTGGTGTCAAATCTAATTACCCCCGTAAGGTCCTGATGTATCTTCTTAAAGGAAGGTGATCCAAGAAGAGCACTGAATACGAAATAGGATACGTTCCCATAGTCTACCCGAGTCGCAACCAAATGATCTTTATTCCAATCGCCAATTCCTGAAAAACCAGGAGTGTTAGGAGATATCCTCCCATTGTGTTGATGGGAGGAAGCTGTACCACTAGCAACACCGCCCCCAGCTAGGTCAATATACCAATATGGTAGGCTTTCATGGTAATCTGCCGTGCTGCTCTTCTCGTAATTGGGTTGTCCGCTGGTGGCGCCAATATAAGGATAAACCCCTTTATCAAAGAGATGCGCCGCTCTGAGTAATCGTAAAGTATTTTGATCATTACCTTCAGGCCACAAGTTAGATTGAATGTTGAAATGGACTTCTACCTTATTTTTGAGAGGAGTACCACCACTCCTAACCAATCCATTAAGAAACTGCGCAATTTGTCCAGAAGGGTTCTCAATACCGAAGGTGCTACATGAGAGAAGAAAAACATTGTGACTCCAATTATCCGGACACTTCACATACCCAATGTCATATGGATGGTAAAGGACCGTCCTCGGATACTGCCAATATCCAGGATTTGGTTGATAAGCCCCTCTACTCCCTGCTCCTGTTGTAACATTGCGAGCGAAACCGCTTTTGTAAGTGATGTCATTGCTCATAAGGACAGCTTTCCCTATATCTTTGTAATCTGCATCCATCATCGCTTTCGCCAACAACGGCGCGACTAGGCAAGTGCTCGCAAGCAGAAGGCTGGTTAGTTCTCGTCTCATCTCTCTCCTTTCTTTAGCAAAAGAAAATTATAAAATCAATCCCCTCCCTCAAAAGAGATTCTCCACAAGATCAATAACAAATTATAAACAATTTGTCAAATATGAAGCACTTTTCACCACTTAAAGAAGAGATCCTAAAAAGAAAGTTCTTCATCTTTTTTACGTGGCGACCCTTCCTTTCAGTACGAAGAAAAAGCGCTTTTCCCTGTGATCCACTGGGCGTAAAGTGCCATACTGGAAGCAACGCTTTGTTGTGTATTCTTTCCATAGAGCTATCTGCTTTTGTTTTTTAAGAAAATAAGGATTTCTTGCCGAAAGGGAGGTTCTTGTGGGAAACTCATCCCTGGGGACTTCTCCCTAAGATTTTCTTTTTGTTTTAATGCCCTTTCCTTCAGAAGCTCGCTGTACGATGTTGCGCACCCTTTTACGCTTGGTGCGTGCGGAGCAACGTAGGCGCCGAGACCTTCGCTCTTCTTATGATTGGGAGCGCCAGGCACGTCCAGAGCAACATCCTCCTCTCGGAGACTGGAGGATCTGGTTAATTTTGGCAGGACGAGGCTTTGGGAAAACCAGGACAGGGGCAGAAACCTTACGTTCTTGGGTTTCTTCTGGCCAGTGTCGGCGGCTGGCGCTTATTGCCCAAACGATTCAGGAAGCGCGAACGGTGATGGTTGAGGGAGAAAGCGGCCTCCTTTCCATTTCACCTCCTTGGGAAGGGGCAGTGTATGAGGCCCACAAGAGGCGTATCTCCTGGGCTAATGGAGCGGTAGCGACTCTTTATGGCGCGGAACATCCTGAGCAGCTACGTGGGCCTCAATTTGATGGCGCTTGGATTGATGAATTGGCAAAATTTCCGCATCCAGAAGCCATTTTGACGCAACTTTTTCTCTCTCTCCGCCTTGGCCCTTGTCCGCGTGCTTTGATCACGACAACACCCCGACCTCTCCCTCTGCTAAAAGAATTACTCACCCGCGATGATACCGCTGTGACGCGTGGGAGCACATTCGATAACGCGGCTAACTTGTCTCCAAGCTTTCTCGATATGGCGCGACGTCAGTTCGAGGGGACACCTCTTGGGGACCAGGAACTTTACGGAGAAATTGTAGAGCCGACGGAGATGCTGTGGACAGCGGATTTGTTGGTTGCGCAGCGCTGCTCTCGGGCGCCAACCTTAACGCGTGTCGTCGTCGGGGTTGATCCTGCGCTGAGCCATCATGCGGAAAGTGACGAAACAGGTATCATTGTGGCGGGGTGCGATGCACAGGGAAAGGCTTATGTGTTGGCCGATGGGAGCACGCAAGCGGCGCCGGAAGTCTGGATGCAGCGTGTAGGAGAATTGTATCGGTCCTTTTCGGCCCAGCAAGTGGTTCTTGAGGTCAATGCGGGAGGAGATTTACTTCCTGCCCTTTTTACACGTCTTGTTCCTGGGTTGTCATTGAAGTTGGTGCGCGCACATAAGAGCAAATGGACGCGGGCCGAGCCCATCGCGCTTCTTTACCGACAACAGTGCGTGTTTCATGTCGGGACCTTCCCGGAGTTGGAGCAGCAAATGCTCACTTATCGACCTCAGGCGACGCAGTCTCCAGATCGAATGGACGCTCTTGTCTGGGCCTTAAGTGTGCTCTGCTTAGAATCTATTGGTTCTGCTGCTGTCTGGCATTTATGAGGCGGACCTGTTGCCGTAGAACAGCAGTACAAGGAGGCAGTTGTTCTGCTGGACCTATATCAAAAAAGATTTGACTTTTCATCTTTTTTGTACTGAAAAATAAAAGAGAGAAATTTATTTTACACGAATTTGAATATTGCTTTTTACTGCGTACAATATATCAAAGACATTAAGTGTTAATCGTTTATTCCTATTTCTCATAAGACTAAAACTTAAAAAACATCACATATCTCATTGAAAATTTGCTTCATAAATTAATATTTCGTTAATATTTCTCATATATTTTTCCTTTGAGTGCTTAAAATAAGCACTTTAGGGGAAATTATATGAAACTTCAATATCTGTCTTTATTGGCTTTCTCTTTATCTTGTAGCGCAATGAGCATGGACAAAGGAAACCCACTACATTCGGATTCTGAATCACTCTTTACCGATCCTCTCGAAAAAAAATCTTTTCAACCTCCACCCGTCTCTGCTTGCTCGGCTTCTCAACTTTCCATGTTCCCATATTCTAAACCTACGGATCCGCCCTCATCAACAACTTCTGTGCCAGCAATACCTTTTCTTGGAG
>JAIRMZ010000083.1 GCA_031258355.1 Holosporales bacterium | reverse complement strand
CTGTTGCTTCCGGCGCGATAGGCACCGCTTTTGTCGCTAAAATAGGGCCTGTATCAACCCCAGCCTCCATCTGCATAAGGGTAATGCCCGTTTGGGTATCGCCTGCAAGGATAGCGCGCTGGACAGGCGCCGCCCCTCGCCATCGAGGTAAGAGGGAAGCATGCACGTTGATCCCCCCGTATCGAGGAATGGCGAGCAAAGAGGCCGGGATAATCAGCCCATAAGCTGCAACAATGAGCGCATCGCATCGAAAAGCCTCTTGAGGAACGGAAAATAAAGAAGAGGGCGTATGAATAGGAATTCCTTGAGCTTCTGCCCAACAATGCACGGGATTTTTCCAAAGTTTCTGGCCGCGCCCTGCAGGCTTCGGACTTTGTGTATAAACCGCCGCGATTGTGATAGGAAGCGTGCGCAACTCCTGCAGGATTTCCAAGGAAAAGGGCGTGCTGCCCAAGAAAAGAACAGTCTCCATTTAAGCCTCCCTCCAAGCTATTATAGAAGAAGCGCCTTGACCTGTGTAGGAGATAACGGTAAGAGGAAAGGGAGCGTCCCCCTCGTCTAGAGGCCTAGGACATCGCCCTTTCAAGGCGGCAACACGGGTTCGACTCCCGTTGGGGACGCCAGAAGAGGACGCGCTTGGCGTGTCTATCTGGGAATGCTAGGGTAATGAAAGAAGAGGATAGGGGTGTAGCTCAACTGGTAGAGTAGCGGTCTCCAAAACCGTTGGTTGTGGGTTCGAGTCCCGCCGCCCCTGCCAGTTTGTAAACAAAAGATAGTATCAACAAGAGGAGGCAAGATGAAGGTCGGCGTGTTTTTTAGCGAGGTACGCCAAGAAATAGGGCGTGTTGTGTGGCCGAGCAAGAAAGAGACTTGGGGGACGACGGTATCGGTGATGGTCTTTGTCTTTAGTGCTGCACTGTACTTTATCTTGACGGATACTATTATTTATACTTTTTTCAAAAAATTATTAGGAATGTAGTTATGGAATCGTTCCGTTGGTACGTTTTGAATGTCTATGCTGGTCTTGAAAAAAAGATTGCTGAACAGATTAAAGAGAAAGTTGCGCGGGCTGGGTTGCAAGATCAATTGGGAGAAGTTTTGGTCCCCTCTGAGGAAGTAACAGAACTCAGTCGCGGTGCGAAGGTAACGCGAGAACGGCAGTACTTTCCAGGATATATTTTACTAGAAATGCATTTCTCTAATGACTTGTGGTATGTCATTCGCTCCGTTCCTCGTGTTTCCATGATCCTTGGTGCTCAAGGGACACCGGCACCCATTTCAGCGCGAGAAGTGGAGAAAATTCGGCAAAGTATGAGCAACAAAACCCTTTCGGAGCAGCAAGGGGACTTGTACCAAATCGGAGAGATGGTGCGCGTCACGGAAGGGCCCTTCGCCACTTTCCAAGGAACAGTGGAGGAAATCTCTTCAGATAAGGCGAAGTTGAAAGTCTCGATTTCGATTTTCGGAAGAGCAACCAATATCGATTTAAATGTTTCACAAGTTTGTAAAGGATAAGGAGGAACCATGAGCGCAAAACCAGAATGGGGAAGGCGACGTGTGTGCGTTCCCTGTGGAGCGCGTTTTTATGATCTTAAGAAGAATCCGATTCTTTGTCCTCGGTGTGGAGAGGAATTCGATCCAGAATTCTTTTTGAAACGTCGTGTTAAGGGTGGGGAGACGAACTCTTTTGATGAGGAGCTTCCCACAGATATAGAGACGACAGAAGACACCTTAGGATTAGCAGAGCCCCCCGCTGAAGGGGAGGAAGTTCTTGAAGACGCTGAAGATCTCTCAGGAGAGGAAGCGGATGACGTTTCTTTCGCACGTGAGAGCAGTTGCGATGACGAGAGAGAGTAAAAGGGGGGGGGTCACTTGATAAGGTCTTGGGAAGTTGTCTTGCTTAGGGAATCCGCCGTGGATTTTGGTCTATGTGTCGAGAGCCACGTTGGAGACTTGAAGTGTGGAAAGCCTTTCCTGGTGCAATGATAAGAGAGCAAAAGATATTATTTTCTTGTGTAAGTTCTCTTGGGAAAGGTGTGGTATTTTAAGATTTGACGCTCTCTCCTCCTTTTTCACGTGAAATGAGAAGAAGGGGGCGAAAAACATCCCGGCCTCTTTCCCCTTTCCCTTTTTCAACGAGGGAGTTCTCTACGCTTTTTAAGGGAGAGTACTGAATAAAGAAGAGGCCTCTTCTTCAGTTCTGGAAGCCAAAATGATAAGAGGGGATTAAATGTCTAGAAAAAGCAAGAATTGCCGTCTTTTCTAAAAGACTTTCTCTTTAAATGTTTATTCTATGCAGATTTATCTTATATAAGAAGAGGATGATGAGGTGTTGAAAGAAAAGCGATGAGCTAAAATGCGAGAAAAAGCAAGAATTGCCCGTATTGCTGGATTAATAATCGCTCTTCTGGGAACTGTTTCAGGAGAGGCGATGAGACTGAGGGGAGAAGAGGAAAGTAGGAGATCTAATGATGCTCTGCGGGTGTCTTCCCCCGTCTCAGTGCATGCAGATGAAATCGAGTACAGGATTGTGGGCGATGAAGCGAAAGCCTGTAGATATACGGGAGGCAAGAGAAATGTCTCTGTATCTTCTTGTGTTTTTGTTCCAGTATACGGGAGATGTTGTCCTGTCACAGGGGTTGCAGAAAATTGTTTCAGAAACACCCCTGTAGGGGGTATTGTCATTCCTAGAACTGTTCAAATACTGGGATTGAACTGTTTTGGTGGATGCTGGCTTTTAGAGAATATTTCCTTTGAGGTGGATTCTCAGTTAAAGCGTATTGAATCAAGGGCCTTTTGGGAAACTTTCTTGAAATCAGTAACCATCCCTCGTGATGTAGAAATCCTTGGGTCGAGCTGTTTTAGCGTGTGCGGCTCCTTAGAGAGTGTTTCTTTTGAGACAGATTCCCGATTAAAGCGTATTGAATCGAGGGCTTTTTATCGTTCTTCCTTGGAATCAATAACAATTCCGCGCAATGTAGAGGCTCTTGGATCGGAGTGCTTTGGCGAATGCCGATTTCTAAGGAGCATCTCTTTTGAACCAGACTCTCAGTTAAGGCGTATTGAATCGAAGGCTTTTTATTTCATCCGCTTGGACTCAATAACCATTCCTCGCAATGTAGAGATCCTTGGGTCGCGCTGTTTTAGCATGTGCTGCTCCTTAAAGAGTGTTTCTTTCGAGACAGATTCTCAATTGGTCTGTATTAAATCGAGGGCTTTTGAGAGAACGAGATTGGGAAAGATTGTGCTTCCTAAAAGCGTGAAGATTTTAGGAACAGGATGCTTTTGTGGAAGCGGCTGTAAGGGTAGATGCGTGATGATTCGTTTCGAAAAAGGATCTCAATTGAAGTCTGTCGGAAATGGAGTCTTTGCTTTATCTCAACGATGGGAAAGTCGCGAAGGCCTCGCATTCTATCGATGGAATGATCAACCGAGAAAATATATTCTTCCTGGAGGGGTTGAAGAGATCGGCCTATTTCCTGGCTGTAAAGATATAATCTTCAAAAGAAACTCTGAAAATCTTAAGACATTAATCGTAGGTTGTCATTTTAAAGATGAATTTCTTAGGAATCACCAACCTTATAGTTTTTCTGCTCCTGCGTGGCAGTTCGACTCTTTTTGGGAAGAGATTAAAAGGGCAGCGCCGACAACACATATCAACGGTATTCCTATCCTCGACTGTTTCAAAAACAAAAGAGATAGCCTGATAACGATTCGTCTTGAGGAAGATAGGGGCTCCCTATCAGGAGAGGACTGGTTGCAAAAACTTAACAATACTCTTCTTGCTTTCCCAGTAGACGCGTAGGAAATCCTCTTTCTGGCCAACCCTCCCTCCTTTCTTTTTCAAAGAAGGGAGAGATTCTGTGGAAGAGAAGGTTATATCTTTTTCCCTAAAAGACTTTCTTTTTAAATGTTTATTCTATGCAGATTTATCTTATATAAGAAGAGGATGATGAGGTGTTGAAAGAAAAGCAATGAGCTAAAATGCGAGAAAAAGCAAGAATTGCCCGTATTGCTGGATTAATTATCGCTCTTCTGGGAACTGTTTCAGGAGAGGCGATGAGACTGAGGGGAGAAGATGAAAGTAGGAGATCTAA
>JAIRMZ010000086.1 GCA_031258355.1 Holosporales bacterium | reverse complement strand
ATGGCTACAGCCGCTCGTGCGAGAGGCTCGATAAAAGCTCGCTGCCCGTCACTACAAGTGCCACGTCCTCCTGGTTTTTGTACAGAATGCGTCGCATCAAAGATCACCGGATATCCTGTCTGGGCCAAAATGCTTAAGGAACGCATATCAGAGACGAGAGTATTATATCCAAAGCAAGTGCCTCGTTCACCCAATAAGAGATTTGCGTTTCCATGATCAGTCATCTTTTTGATGACATGAACCATATCCCAGGGGGCGAGAAATTGGCCTTTTTTGATCAACACTGGCCTATGTGTCTGCGCTGCTGCAACGAGGAGATCCGTCTGCCGGCAGAGGTAGGCAGGGATTTGTAATGCGTCCACAACTTCAGCAACAAGAGCACACTGAACACTCTCGTGAACATCCGTCAGGATAGGGCACCCGTAGAGGCGTCGAATTTCCGCGAAGATCGGCAGAGCGTGCTCTAGACCAACGCCTCGTGCTCCTGTGCTGCTTGTGCGGTTGGCTTTGTCAAAGGAGGTTTTGAATAGAAAAGGAAGGTGCAACTTTTGCGTCAATGTCACCAAACGCTCCGCCATCTTGAGAGCATGTTCACGGCTTTCTAAAGCGCAAGGCCCAGAAATTAAAGTTAGTGGCAAAGCGTTTCCGATCGTCCAAGGGCCAATTTGTACGGAGTGAGCGGTCACTATCTTTTGCTTTTTTTCTGATGCAGAGCTGCTTGAACGAGATGAACAAAGAGGGGATGGGGTGCGAAAGGCCGGGATTTGAATTCTGGATGGTATTGGACTGCTACGAACCAGGGGTGATCTTTGTATTCTACCGCTTCTAGAAGATCGCCATCGGGAGAGAGTCCAGAAAAACGCAAGCCCACCTCCTCCAAACGCTCCTTGTACGCACTGTTTACCTCATAGCGATGTCGGTGCCGCTCAGAGACCTCTTTCTTGCCGTCATAGACGGCTGCGAGTTTGGTCCCTTGGATAATCGTGCAAGGGTAAGCCCCCAATCGCATCGTTCCTCCCAAATCTCCTTGTGCTGTGCGCCGCTGGAGCTGCTCTCCCTGCATCCACTCGATCATCAAAGCAATGACGGGCTCGGACGTCTCTCCAAACTCTGTCGAGGAAGCTTCGGGAAGAGCAAGAAGGTGGCGGGCAGCCTCGATAATTACAAGTTGCAGTCCAAGACAAATACCGAGGAAAGGGATTTTGTGCTCGCGGGCATACTGTATTACTTGCAACTTGCCCGGCACACCGCGTGCACCGAATCCTCCAGGAACGATCATTGCTTGCACCTCTGGAAGGGCCGCCTGTACGCTGCCTATGTCTTCGGTATCCACCCATCGGACATCGATCTTTACATCTTGTGCGCCACCGGCGTGTGCTATGGCCTCTTGCAAGGACTTATACGCTTCCAAAAAGTGGGCATATTTACCAAAGATACCGAGACGAAGCGTATCTTTGGGGCTCTGAAGCTTGATAAGGAGGTTCTCCCATTTCTTTAAATCAATACGGGGAGAAGAAAGACTAAAGTACTGGCATAGAGCTCCATCTAAATCACTTTTGTGGAAATTGAGGGGAATTTGGTAAATGGAGGAAGCATCCGGTGCGTCGACAATATGTGTTTCCGGGACGTTGCAAAAAAGAGCCAGCTTCTTTCGCGTTGTTTCTTCAAAACCTTGTGTACTCCGGCAGATCAGGAACTCCGGCTGAATACCTGTCCTTAACAGTTCTCGAACGGAATGCTGACTAGGCTTTGTCTTGAGCTCTCCCGCCGAGGCGATATAGGGAAGAAGCGTGAGGTGGACGTTCACTGACCGTTCTCGTCCTAAGTCGTTCCGCAGTTGGCGAATGGCCTCCAGAAAAGGCAAACCCTCGATATCTCCTACAGTACCCCCTACTTCGCAAATGACGAAATCGACATTTTCTACAGAAAATAGAACGCGGTGCTTAATTTCATCGGTAATGTGGGGGACTACTTGAATATCGGAGCCAAGGTAATCGCCGCGCCGCTCTCGGGCAATGACCGCGGAATAGACCTTCCCTGTTGTCAACAGATCGATTGAGCGTGTTGGAACACCTGTGAAGCGTTCATAATGCCCCATATCTAGGTCGGTCTCGCCGCCGTCATCTGTGACGTAAACTTCTCCATGTTTGTAGGGATTGATTGTTCCCGGATCGACATTGATGTAAGGCTCAAGCTTTTTTAAGCGAACGGAAAAGCCTCGTGCCTGTAGCAATGCCCCGATAGAGGCCGCAGCAATCCCCTTGCCTACAGAAGAAACGACACCGCCTGTAACAAAGATGAAACGCGGAGCCGCAGGAATCATGTGCTTTTTTTCTTAGAAGACTTTTTCTTTCTCTTGAGGGGAGGGGATTTCGTTGATGTTTCCTCATCGATGGCGGAGTGCTGGGTATCAGCTTTTTCCTCAGAAAGATCTTTCGTTCCTTTTAAAGAGGGGGGAGGCGCTGGTACTGGAGAGGAAGGTGACGGAGCCGTCCCTTGTGCCGTCTCCTCAATGGAGGAGTGTCGTGTACCGGCTTTCTCCTTCGAAGAATTTTTCGTGTCCTCTGAAGTGAGGGGTTCCGCTGGTGTCGGAGTAGAAGATGGTGAGGTTACCCCTTGCGCCGCTTCATCAATGAGCGAGCGCCGAGGATCGGCATGATGATGGATATACGCTGCCATAATGAGGCAATTCACAATAAAGAGGCTGGCGAGAATGGTCGTCGCTCGTGTCAGCAGATTTGCCTGCCATCGAGGGGTCAGCACTCCCCCAGCTCCGCCTCCCATACCCCATGCCCCCCCCTCGCTCTTCTGCAACAGGATAATCGTAACTAGTGCAATCGTAATGACGAAATGCAACGATAAAAGAAACGTCAGCATACGTAAAAGCCCTACCCTTTGGTGAAGTGTACCCTAAGCGCTCAAGAAGAGACAATCGCTCCTATATATGAGGCTAGATCTTTCGAGAAAAGGATCGTGGGATGCTAGAATATTTCTTTAGCGGGAAGATGTTTTAAAGTCTCCAAAGAATAACGTTTCTGGGTTGTGAGAAAGATATAGACTGGATCCTTTTGTAACATGTTAGGATCTATTCTTTTGACGAAAATATGCCTCCCAGGAATTTTAAGAAAAGGCAACCGCTCTTGGACGCTGTGGGATCAATTTTCGACGAAATGGTGCGCAAAATATGTAGGGATCCTGTACTCTGATATGGGTGCATCCTGGGCTTTTTGGAGGCAATTGCATCTGCACACGAGGTTGGTTGGGGGCAGGAAGAGGGTAGAGAATGCGTTAAGTTCTACACTTGGGGATACTTTTAGCTAGTAGAAACCTGAGAGAAGGCCAACCGATCCTCACGCATGAGGCCAGGCTTTTGTGGAAAAGCTGGAAAGACGAGAAGATACGATAGAACCTTGCCCTTTGGCCGGAAGATATCTTGAGTGCTTAAAGAAAGAAACAACTACTCTTAAACGCTGAGGGAAAAATACTGATCTAGACCCTTTTCGATACATTAAAGCTATGCTCTTTAACAAAAAGGCATACAGACGTTCAGAAGAATCGACCACTCCCGTGTACGGAAGCCGGGTCTTCTGAAGAGAAACTGATAATACGCTAATTACCTTTTGGCCAGATGATCTGAATACTTAAGAAAAGGGCCGTTACTGTTATATCTTTAGGCAGAAGTGTTTTCTTCTTTTTGTTTGTGTGGCGCAATATTTTTCCTTGGCTCTTCCTAGAAGTGTTTGGGAAAGATCTTGTTTTCTTAACGGAGGAGTCCTTTCTTCATCTTCAAACAAGGATTAAGGATAGAGAAGATTTTTGCTGAATCAAAACACACTGTATCTCGATTGGATCATTTTTTGCTAAAAAGGGGCTTCCCTTTATCTTAGGAAGATTTCTATAGAATTAAGGTATGCTGTATTTTGGGGTGGGGCGTCTTCTTGGTAATATGAAGATTATATTACTTTTTGCCTTTATGATAATAGGGCGAGGGGATGACCTTTGCTGTCATTTCTCGTAAGATGCTCGTGTTGCGGTGTGGAGTATAAGAATGCGGGGCAAAGTCTTTTTGACGCTCGCCTTGTTTGGATTTTATCCGATTCAGGCGCAGGCTTACGTTGATCCTGGAACGGGAAGTCTTCTGTTCCAAGTCGCCATGGCCTCTCTTCTGGGAATCGGTGTGTATTGGAAGCGTCTCATGAAATTCCTCAAATCTTTATTCAGCAAAAG
>JAIRMZ010000058.1 GCA_031258355.1 Holosporales bacterium | reverse complement strand
CAGGTGGTTCAAGTTCCTCTTCCTCCTGGGAAGAAGGTGGTTCAAGTTCCTCTTCATCCGAGGAAGTAAGTGGTTCAGGTTCCTGCGGAGGAGAAGGAGGGAGAGTTGGTTCCGGAGCCGACGGGAGAGAGGGAGAAGGTTCTAAAGCCGGAGGGGAAGGCGTTTGCACAGAAGTTGTGACGCGTTCTTGTGTTTTAAGATTGATGCGCACGGCTTCTAAAGAGGCGAGAGTCGAGGAGGGGGAGGGAGTCTGAGTGTCTAACCTTCTCCCTTGCAAGACATAACCCGCTTCATTCGTCATATATCCGTTTTTGTCCAGCCGGAAGGAGCCTGTTCTCAGCCCACAGATCGGTCCCTTAGAAGAAAAACCTTCTCTCACAGGTAACAAGCCCTGGCCATCAATTGCAAGGTCCCCTCCATGAGCTGTCGTCTGTAGAATTCCTTGCGCGAGAACGTCAATCGACGCTATTGAACGGACCCCTCCAGAAGTGCCTTCCTTTCCAATAAGAGTCGGTTTCTTTGATGACAAATTCTGGAATCGCACTTCATGCGCTTTGTACCCAGAGGTTGCGGCATTCGCAACATTCTCTCCTATCGCCTCCATCTTTCGTGCCTGAGCCCGATATCCATATACCGCGTTGTTTAAATAAGGAAACATGAAGGCTTGCTACCTCTTCTTAACCTTCCTACTAAAAATAATGATAAAATATTAACAATAAATTGACAAATAGCGAGAGAGATGCGTCAACTTTCTCTTCCAACTAGGACAGCTGTTGTACGATCGTCTTTATCACGACTGCCTCGAGAAGATCCAAATTCAAATCCATAAGCGTCTTTTAGGCAAGAGCCGAATATGCCAGCAATAGTTGAAATAATGCCAACAGCTTCTCCAGGAAGGGCATCTTTGGAAAAAACCAAAACAGATAAACAGAAAACAAGCCCTAGTGCTGCGGAGAGCACCATGATATCTCCTCGCAGGTTTTTCTTTCCTGCTAACACAGTCATTAAAGTGCGAACACGTTCTTCTTGGGAGGATTTCAGGAGGCTATCCTCCAGTTGTTCGCTCAGAGACAAAAGCTCTGCGCGAAGGAGCCCAACCCTTTCTGGAGATTCCCGGAAAAGACGGACCATTTCGACTGGATCGCGAGATTTGGTGATTTGTCGGGCCGTTGTTACCACGATTTTTGCGTTGGCTAAGGCGGAAGGTCCTGTGACCCATCGTCGGATCACAGGAGCGAATTCAGCTAGGGATAAAGCAGTAGCAATAGCATGACTCATCGAACATTCTCCTTGTAAAGTTGGTAAAAGAGGTGGCCTCCCAGGGCGATAAGCGGGATTTTTCCCATCGCCCAAGAAGGGGTGACAGAAAGGGCATGGTAATGATCAGCTCCTTTTGTAATATCGGGCCATTTCTCTTCCAGCACGTTTTGAGCTACGTTCCAGCAAAGATCAAAGACCTTTTCTCCGCGTGTAGCGTTTTGGAGGAGGCGGAAGTTCGGATCCTGCATGTTCCAGCAAGAGAATTGCTTGGGTTGCAGGCAGATATCGCGCACAGTGCCTTTCCAAAGAGGAGAGCGTTTGCTTCTATTCAAAACGACGTTAGCTACGGCCATGAGGGCAGCGATTCCCGTCTTTGGGAATTCTCCCCGCGCTTCTCCGTAAATAGTACGCGCTAAGGTATCAAGATCATCAAGGGTTACGAACATATTTTCTCCTGAGGTGTTTGAAAGATAAGGCTTTTTACCGATGAAAAAGCCCCAAAAAAGATTTCTATATGTTTTTAATTATGTGGACTTGGAGGTCTCTGATTCATTGCTGGCAGAAACACTTTTTGTGTCTCTGCCGCCAAAATCTGAAACCCCACTCTATGAGGGATATCGATGCAGATTTCACGGATATAATCCATGAGCAATTCCCACTGTTGGTAACCAGCATTTCTTAGAAGCTGTTTGAATCTTTCAAAGGAATATTCAAAGGCTCCTTTTTTTCGCATTCTTTGCAATTCCAAAGAAAAAGATCCTCTTATTTTACCGGAGTTATCTGTACTTGGTTCGTAGAAAATGTCAAGAAATTCTATTAAATTGCCTTTATAAATGGTTTTATTACTTCGTATATCCTGAGCAAGGTTGGAAACCGCCCAATTCAAATAATCATAGTTACAATACTGTCCATATGGATTAGAGATTTGCCACAGAGAGGTTATCGCATTGCTTTTCTTGTGTTGTATTAAATCAAATGATTCTCTCTCAATCTTGTAAGAAGGGGTAGGGTATGGATTTTCTTGGTACGCAGAAGTTTGAAGCCAAGAATTTGTCACACTTTTCATTCTTTTGTTCCGCATTAAATCAAGTGGTTCTTCAGGTAGATTCGCTTCCAACCGCATCCCTTCTACATTTGTGAACATGTAGAGGAAAAGGTATAAAAAATTCATCAAAAATCTTATTCGCATAAAACACACATTTCGCCAAAAACGCTATGTATACTGCATTTTTGTTTTTAGAGCGTCAAGTCCTTTTTGAACCTCTTAAGAGGTTTGTCTATAGGAATAGCCTCCATAGGCCTTGGCTTTTCTCTTTCTCAAAATCTACCGCTTCATGTGTATGTGTGGCGCACCAAGTATGTGCCTCGTGTGCGACGAGGTCTCCTTGTTCGTAGATCTGTGTTGTCTGCCAAGCTCCTTTAGGAACGAATCGAGGTGTAGGGAGGATGGCGATCCCTAGCACTTTCCCAGAGGGGTCCAAAAAGCGCAACTGCTGGTCTTGTTGCTCAATGCTGATAAGCCCAGAGGGCCTCTCCTGAGCACGTTCAAGAGCATTGAGGCGCTGATCTAAGAATGCGAAATTGGCATCGACCTCTGCGCTCGTCAGCGGTGCACCCTTGATGTTTCGATAAGTTATTCCCATGTTTTTCTCCTCTCTTAAGCTGTAGGGACAAAGACAACTTCGATAGCACTTTCCCAGTGGGGATCCTTAAAAAAGTGTGCAGATTGGTAAGTTCGTTGCTCTCCGTTGCGTTTTTCAACGGTCAAATGGGCGTATCCCTTTGTTAAAGCAGTGGCCAGGCTCTCCTTCGCTTCTTCCGGAACGGTATCGGCGAGATACAGTCTTCTCCCTTCCACCGTTCCTCCGGTGAAGACATCAACCCCACGTCGTTTCCAGTAGCTGTGTCTGGTACAAACAATATGTGTCAATTGCCGCAGATTAATGCATTGAAAGAAAACGGGCTCGATATCTTCTGGGGCAGTATAAGGTGTCCAAAGGGCCCCGTAGCAGCGTAGTTGGAGGCGTTTTTCTTCGGGAGGGGATCCTTCTGGCAACATGCCATATGAAGTCTGCTGGTAGGAATCCTGGATATCTTTCGTTTGGGTGACAAAAGGCTTTTGATAAAGCAAGGCCCCTTCTGTAAAGAGGACCTTTTCGTGATCCGTTTCTGTCCCACGAACGAACAGGGAATCTTGATTCCGTGTGAACCAAAACCGCATAACGCCAGCATAATCTAAGCGAATAGCGCTCCAGCGGGACAATCTCGCCAAGTTGCGTGTCTCTTCGTCCATGCCGGCCGTTTCATGGTAAAGGGGAACGGCTTGGCAAGGCGTACGATTATCGACGCGTTGAAGCTTAGGTTGAGCACGGATAGGCTCAGGGATTATCCGAGCCGAGGCAAGAATTTTCGTAGGCCAAAGTGTTTCTTCTGTCAAAACGCCGCAGAGATCCGTTCCTATGTTTCCGATAGAGAGATGGGGGCTTCTTGTGGGCGAAAGGTCTTCGCATTCTTCGGTAAGAGAAGAATCAAAAAGAGGAATATGGCGCGCTCGGAGGCCGCGATCGATGTGCATAATGTCTCCGCTTTATTCAATATCAGGAAAGGCCCTACTCCCCGTAGGGAGGGCTTTTTACAAAGATTATAGCTCATAATAACATACTAAGAAGATTAAAGAAATATCCGTAAAAAGACTTTATCTTACAATGCGATAAATATTTGCTCATTCCTTTTATTTTGGAAACGGAGGATTCCTTTGCCTGTTGTATTCATGGCATTTGCGTTAATATTGCTGTTGTTATGCTCACAGCCATCGATCCGAAGATCAAGATTACTCTTGCGGGGAAGGAGGAAAAGAGTTTTCAGCTCACCCGTTTCTCAGGAATAGAACGTCTCTCGCAGCCTTTTGATTTTCAGGTAACTTTGGTTTCCAATCAGACGGATTTCAAGGGGGATAAGGCCGTGGGGAAGCCCATGGCAATCATCTTTGCTTTACCGAAAGGGGATCGAGTTTTTCATGGCGAAGTTATTGAATTTACGCAAGACGCAACTGTCAAGATACAAGATCTCCCATTGACAGAATATCATGTTCGTCTTCGTCCTACCCTCTGGCGTTTATCTCTCGGAACGGATTACCGAATTTATCAGAATAAGACAACGATAGATATCGTGAAGGCTATTCTTAAAGAAAATGGCGTTACGGACGTTGTAGACAAAACGCGAATGTGCGGACATGCGGTGCGTCCACACTGTGTGCACTATGGAGAGACTTTTCTGGATTTTGTCTCCCGCCTTTGTGAGGAGGCAGGGATTTCTTATTATTTTCAACATAGTGCGCGTGGACATCGCCTCACATTGGTTGATGCCTCCGGTCCCTTTCCTCCAATTGCGGGGGAGACCCATATCCCTCTCATTCAGACGTTCCTCGAGGCGCCCCCCTTTCAGAGTCTGCTTTCTTGCGCTGTTCATGAGCGCCTCGTTTCTAAGGCTTATGAGGCACGAGATTACAATCCAGAACTGCCAAAAATAGAACTGAAGGCACATGTTCAAGGAAAGGGACATGGAGGGTTAATTGCAGAGTATCCTGGATATTTCTCTACGGCAGGAGATGGGGCCCAGTTGTCCAAGCTGCGCATGCAGGATTTGGAACGTTTCGCACGATGGGTTGATGGGGAATCAACGGCGTTGACCTTGTTGGCGGGAGGGGAATTCTCTGTCAAGGGACATCCTCGATCCGAGGTGAATAAGGCCTACGTTCTTGTGTCCGTGAAGCACCAATTCACTTTGGATGGCGCGGAAGGGCCGGAAAAGCTTCTCTATAGAAACAACTTTGCTGCTTGTCCTAAGGGAGTCCCGATTCCTCCTGAGCGACGCACTCGGAAGAACCTTATTCAGGGAGCACAAACGGCAGTGGTCACAGGTCCTTCGGGAGCGGAGATCCACCGAGGAGCTGATACCGCCCTCAAGGTCTTTTTCTTTTGGGATCGGCATGGGAAGAAAGACGATACGAGTTCTTGGTGGATCCGGTGTACACAGTCTTTAGCCAGTCATCAATTTGGCGCCGTTTTTACGCCTCGGGTAGGCGATGAGGTTCTCGTTGTTTTCGAAGGGGGCGATCCCGAGCGCCCCATCATTGTCGGTAGCGTCTATAACGGGAACAATACGCCACCTTATCCTGAGAAAGAGGCGACAAAGACAGGACTCAAAACGCACAGCTCTCCGCAGGCTAAAGGCTATAACGAATGGTATTTTGACGATAATGCGGGAAAGGAACTTGGGTATTTATATCTTCAAAAGGACGGAGAAGCTTTTGTCAATAATAATGTAAAAATTACAATCGACAAAGGAGATGAAACGCGTCTGTATCAAGAGGGCTCACGCACGACAAAACTAGAGGCAAAAGGAGACAAGGAAGGAAATGATACCTTACATCTTGCCAAAGGATGCCTCAAAGTCCAGATCGATAAAGGAAATTATGATCTTAATCTTAAAGAAGGAAACGCACAATTTGCAATAAAAGGGGAAACAGAGTGGGAAATTGAAAAATCGCAGAAAACTACAGTAAAAAAAGATGTTGTCTTGACGGTTCATGGGGATTTGACGATCAAGGTTTCTGGAGCTGTGCAGATTCAGGGAGAGAAGGATGTGACAATTAAGGCAGGAGGAGGCATGACCCTCAAGGCGGGGAAAGGTCTGCTACTGCAAGCAGGGCAAGGAATTAGTCTCAAATCGGGACAAGATACAAGCATTCAGGCGGGGAAGGATATCAAACAAACGGCGAGCATGAATTATACCGTAAAGGCTTCCATGGCCTGCAAGCTCGAAGGACAACTAAGCCTCGGCCTCAAATCGGGGCTTCAAGTAAAGGTGGAGGCAGTGACAATCGAGAATCAAGCCCAAGCCCTTTTTAAGGGTAATGCCCCCATGAGCATGATTGGGGGAGGCATGGTGAAACTGGGATAAAGGGAACGCTTCGTTCTTTAAAGAATATTTTATCGATATTAATGGGCGATTTATGATTTTTACAATTGAGAAAGAATTCTGTTGACTTCTAGCGCATAATATACATAGTGGAGTTGTGACTAGAAGAATGGAGTACACAATGAACGATATGTTAAAATATTTGTCTACTACAGCAATCTTACTGACCTCCCTTTGGTCGGGAGCAATGATGGTGAGTCCGGGAGGATCGGGAGAGCCAGCCTCTTGGGAGCAGCTTCATAGCTCAGATTCTCAAGTGCGGCTCCAGACAGCGACTCGCTTGGTTGAGGACGCAGCGAAGCAGATAGAGCAGGGGGCCACGGTTATGACATATAATACGGATCCCGCTCTTCTCTCAGGAGCTATTCGTGTTATGCTTTATGAACAAGATGTTGATCCTGTAGAGAGGCAGCAGGCTTGGTGTGTTGCCGTGCATAGACTGGATCTTCGAACTTTGGGCGAAATGGTTCGCTCTATGCTTTATCAGCACACAGGAGAGCCGCGAGCACATGAAGCAGCTCTTGCTTGGATGTGGGCTGTAGAAAAGCAGATGGCGCAGGGAGCGGCGGATCCTGCAATGGCTGCTGTGGCGTATGCGGATATGGATCCAACCCTCTTTCCGGAGGCCATTCGTGTGGTGCTTTATAATCAGAATGTTGAGCTTGCAGAGAGGCAGAAGGCAGCACGTTTGCTCATCAGTCATTCAGAGCTGGCGCCAGAGCTTGTGGATATAGCTCAGAGGATCCTGAGCGGTACGGAGCAGTAATCCTGAAGGAAACGGATTAAAAGAGCGGGGAAATTCCTCGCTCTTTCCGTTTTGTTTAAAGAAAAACCTGGGGAGCATCTTTCAGATAATTTTATTTAAGGGCAGATGCTCTTAATTTAAAGGAAACAGCTTTCCCTTTGGGGGAGGGCTGCTAGAGATAATCCTTTAAAGAAGGGGCACAAGAACCGCCGGTTGTGTCAAGAGAAATGGGTTTCTAATACAGGAGAGCCTTTCTTCTCCTCTTCCCCTTCTCGTTTTCGTTCAGCGACGATAGCGATGATGATAGCGCCGAGGAAGACGTCGGTATAGAGAGTGTAACGAGCCCAAAGGCACTGTACTAACTCAAGAGAAAAGACATTAGCGACGAAAAGAACTCCCGCACTTCCTAAAAGGATCCGATGACGAGACGGCACATGTTGAAAGAAAAATATGCAAAGACAGAAAAACCCAATAAAAAGCAGAAAGAATCCTCCTACACTGAGCCGTGATGGTGTAAAATAAGCAAACAGAAATGTTCGCCCTAGATAGCGTAGATACGTAAAAGGATGATGCAAAATTAAACGGATAGCCATTTTCGTTAAAATTTTATCAGTAGAGCCAAGACATTCCGTGTCGTTTTTATATTCCCCCTTCTCTTCTGCTCGACTAAAGGCAAAGCAAGAGCAATAAAGATGATAAGCACTATATTCAAAAACACTGTGAGTTTTATCTAGAGGTATCGGATGTCCACGACAATCACAAAGGATTTTTTTCTTCATATCCTCACAGATTTCTGTGTAAATGGCCTTTTCCTTTGGATCTTTTAGATAATCCACTCCTTGCGGACCGATAAAGAGCACTGGAGCAATGATGAGCTGCCTTCCTGAAGTAGGTGGTGCATTTATGAATGCGCCATGAACTACCAGGCGATATCCTCGCTCCGCAAGATCCGTGATCCCAATACTCAGAACCGCATATAGGACCAAAGGCCAACGCTGCTTTTTCTCCACAAGGGGTCTCAGAAAAGTAAACAACCCTATGAGAAAAAAAACCATAACAGGATACAAAAAGATAAATTGACGACGTGTAAGTACAAGGAGTCCTGCGAGAAGAAAGAAAC
>JAIRMZ010000108.1 GCA_031258355.1 Holosporales bacterium | reverse complement strand
GAGCCCCTTGCTAGCACTTTCTTCACGTCCCGCCGTTTTCTCTCGAGCAACCCTTCTACAAAAACTGCTCGAGCAGGAGATCGCCTTCAAACATAGACATGCCCCCCCTAAAAGCGGACTCTTTCAGGATTTTTTGTAAGAGAAGACGTCTCCCCTTTTTGATGGTATGTTGCTCTAATACATGGTGATTAAGTAAGGAAAGGAGCCTTTCTTATGGATATAGATTTCTTCATTGTCGTTGTTTACTTCGTGTTGACATTGGGTGTTGGCATCTGGAGCGGACGAAATGTTCGAACCATGCGAGAGTTTTCTGTTGATTGTGGACGCGTTTCTTGTTTTGCACTCTATGCCACGATCTTTGCGACTTATATCGGGGGAGGGTCCACGATTGGTCTGGCAGGGAGGACGTTTTCGTCAGGTATTGTGATGATTGTCATTAGTATATTAGGGAGTTTTGATTTACTCCTTCTCGGCCTATTGATTGCCCCAAAGATGGAGAAATTTCTTACTTGTGTCGTAAGTCCTGGAGAACTTGCAGGCATTTTTTGGGAGCGTTGGGGCTCTCTGATGACAGGAATTACAGGACTCCTCTACTGCCTTGGGGGAGCCGCCGTCCAAGTAAGTGCTATTGGGCACATTTTGCAAGATCTCATTAGTATTCCTTTTGAGGTTGGCGCTTGGATTGGTTTTGGTTTGCTTGTTGTGTATTCGGTTTTTGGAGGAATTCGTGCTGTTATTGCAACAGATGCAATTCAGTATATCGCACTTGCTGTCTCGATTCCTCTTGTAACGTATTTTGCTGTATCGGATGCTGGAGGAATTGCCCATGTGTGGACATCAGTTCCTCCTGATCGTGTTGATATTTCTCCCCTTTGGACGCAGCCTATGCGGTACTTACCGATTCTTGCTTCGTATCTCATTTGTCTCATCAATCCCGTTTGGATACAGCGTCTGCTGATGGGAAAGGATATCAACAAAACAAAGAAGAGTTTTTGCTTGGGCACAGCAACGCTTCCGATCGCTTACGTCTGCTCTGCACTTATTGGTCTTAGCGCCCTTGTGACAAGTCCGGAAATCGAGGGAAACTCGGCGATGGTCTACACCATTCAGAAGATTATCCCTATAGGTCTGAAGGGAGTAGTCATTTCTGGGTTGTTGGCTATCCTCATGTCTACGGCAGACTCTTACTTAAATATTTCCGGCGTGATGCTGGCCTGCGATATCTTCGCGCATCGAACGGCTTCTGGGGTTACAGACAAAGAGATGCTGCTATACGGGAGGCTAGCGACTCTTGGTATAGGTGTTTTTTCTCTTTTAACAGCTTTGTATTATAGAGATATCATCGATATTGCTCTCTATTTTGACGGTTTCTGGTACAGTACGGTAGTCATCCCCCTTATCGCCAGTATCCGTGGATATAAAAGCACGACGCATGCATTCAAATGGGCCACATCTGTTGGAGGAGCTATTGCGGCTCTTTGGCTTATTTTTGATTTGGAGAAAAAGACGGGAGTGTATGGCTTTTTTCCGGCGATGACAGCGAACGTCATCCTTTTCTTTGGTCTCAGCGCTTATGGCAAGCGCCACGGCATTTTTGCGAGGGAAGAAACCGAAAGGATTCAGAAAAGGATCCGGGCGATCAATGCCCTCAGGAGGATCGAGCGACAAATTGAAGAAGGGGGCGGGATTTAGGGGAAAGCCCCCTTTTCTTCCTCTACGCTTCCTTGGAACGGTTACGAGACCACGGCTCATAACTTGTAGGGCATTGCTTGCTTCTTGGAGAAATGTCGATAGGTAGGAGCGGGCTAACTTTGTTGTCCTCCCTAGTTAAGAGAAAAGGAAGGATCCTTCCCTCCTTTTCTCTGCCTGTAGAACAAAGATCTTTACTCAGCGCCGTTGAGACAACGTAAAAGATCGTAGTAAGCACCTAACACATCGTTAGGAGTATAGTGTATCTCCATTTGGATCTCTGGGGAGCGCCCTGGAGGAGGACTTATATGAGCAAACCGCACATCCCTCCTTTCACTTAACGCGTAAGCAGCATCACACAATGCATAGACATAGAGAGTCTTACGTACTGGATCATAGTGTGTTCCCTGAATTTGGACATGCTCTCTTTCCACACTTGGGCCAAAAAGCACACAAACCCAAAATTTCCTAAAGAAATCATCGCTAAGGGACGATGGGTCTACTTCGAACCGACGAGCAATAAATTGCTTCACTCTTTCTTCATTGTAGGTCATGTCAAAAAAGCATCCCCCAACTTGGGCGGTAACAGATCCTTCCATTATTGCCTCAAGTACAGATTCCCCTTCTTTTGCCATAGGAAGGCAGGTTTCTAGTAGCGCATGGCCAATTTCATGAGAAACTGTGCTCGTCATTCCCAACGCTAGATAGGATTTCACACCTTCAGAAGATAAGGTTCTATCGTAACATTCACTCTCGTCAGGATTAAGAGCAAGGCCATGTTTTCCCCATTGACCGCCCTCTGCCTTGAAAACGCGAAGTTTTTCTGAGCAGGGTCCCCAGCCATTGAGTCGCTGATTTCCAGGTTCCCAGGAAGCAACAAAGGAAAGCATCACTTGTCGGTAGACACGATTTTTTTCATTCTCCTTCAGAACGGAGTGTATTACAGTATCTCGTAACGCAAGATCAGGAGTATCATCACTTTCAGACACAGTAAAAAAACAACAGTTTTCTAAAAAGGATTTTATCTTTCCAGAAATCTCGCCTGCATCATCTCTTCTGAGCATGCCTAGAAGATTCTCCCGCTTTTCTGGTGGTATCTTTTGGGCAGATATAAGGGAAAAGGCATCCACAACACGGATCTCCCGAAGATCAGGAACCTTTTGGGTGAGCAGGATTAAAAGAGCTTGTCCCTTTCCTTCTTCTTCTCCCTGCAGGAGGGATCGTGATGCGGCATACATTCTCTCTCTGGCCCCAATATCCCAAAGCTGATCTTTCACCGATTGTGTTTCGCTAAAAAGACGTTGGCAGGACGCGCTACTATTTATTGGTAATTCTGGATCTGCTGAGATCGCTGATATCAGGCATTTCTCTAAATTTGCAAGATTTTCTCGCAAAAAAGGTCGATTTTCTGGATCCAAAGCACATAAATGTTCTATAGCATCATTACATCCACCTAGAAGGAGTCGTGCATCTTCTAATGAGCCAATTTCAGAGAAGTCCTTCCGGCAAGAGGAAAAACATCTTTGGAGCACATTATCCAATAATTGAGAGGAGTCGTTCTCTTGTAAGGCCTTCGCAAGATTCTGAGATAGATCGCAGAACGACCTTTGATCTCCTTCAGCCAATGATGTAATAACCTGGTCCAGTTCTTTCTGATATTCTGGTAGGAGAGTTTCTCGAACAGTTTTCATAAGAGTCGTTATGGATGGCATACGATCTGGTGTAATATTGCCAAAAACTAAAAAACAGGTTTCCTCTACAGAAAAGATTCGTGCAAGCATATCCGATGCTGGATGTTTCTTCTCCAATAAAATTTTCCTCATCATGGGGAGAAAATCTTCGCTTGGGCAAATAAGAGCCTCTGGACTTGCATCAAGCGATGCCTCTAATTCATTAAGCCTTTGAGTGAACTGCCGCCTTGATTCCTCTTCCAAAGGAATAGGCGCAGGGGAGCAAGAAAGCATTCCGAGCGCAGAACTGCTCAACAATGCGAAAACAACAGACAAATATTTTTTCATGATCAACCTCTAAAACAAAATACATGTATAAAATAACTACAATTAATATCGTTGTCAATAGGGGGATATTTCTTTAAATTTGAGACCATTTTATGAGGCAGGCACATCTACAGGGAGGACTCCAAGAATTGGGCCTGCCCGTTCGATCACACGTGCCGCAACCACAGCAGCGTTCCATCCCGCAGATGTGTAGCCGAAAGTTCGTGGAGTTGCCTTAGGCTCGTCCAGCAAAACATACACAAGATAACGAGGGGCAGAGTCAGGAAAAGCGCCGATAAATGTACAGATGTTGGCATCTTTTCTGTACCCTCTATGTCCTCCGTGTACCTTTTCCGCAGATCCCGTTTTTCCAAGAACGAAATATTCCTTAACCTCTGCTTTACGGCTTGTCCCCTCTGTGACAACAAGGCGAAGCAGAGAACAGACTTGACGAGAAACCTGTTCTGACAAAATGCGCCGTCCTGATCCAACGGTGTTGCTCTTCAGAATCGTTGGCACATGATAAAGGCCTTTATGAATAATACCACCTACAGCCGCAGCAAGGTGCAGAGGATTGAAGGCAATTCCATGCCCGTAGGCAATAGTAATTGCATGGATCTCATTCCAAGGCTTAGGATACAAAGGAGCCTGAATTTCACAAAGTTCAAAGGGTAAGGATGAGAGAAGACCAAGTTTCTTAAAAAAAGCTTGCTGTGCCTTGGCTCCAATTTTCATTGCTATCTTAGCGGACCCAATGTTGGAGGATTTTGTCAGAATTTCCGCTACCGTGAGCGCGCGTCCCAAGCCGTGGAAATCATGAATCGTGAAACTCCCAACATGAAGCGGCTCACTGGCATCAAATTTTGTATTTATCGTCACGAGACCGCTTTCCAAGGCAAAAGCCGTATTCAAGATCTTAGCCACCGATCCTGGCTCAAACACAGCACAGGTCACTCGATTGAAGATCTCCTTGGGAGAAGCGGCTTTCACTTGATTGGGATCGAAATCGGGGAGAGAGACCAAGGAGAGGATCTCCCCCGTCTCTAAATCAATCACTAGCCCTGCTGCGCCAATCGCCCTGAATTCCTCAAGGCCTGCGATCAGAATTTCACGCACTGCATGCTGAAGTGGGCCATCGACAGAGAGGGCAATTGGCTCTGTTGAGGAGGAAAGGGCATCGTCAAAAGCCTTCTCTGCTCCGGCAATTCCGTGATTATCGATATCTGTCAGTCCAATAACATGCGCGAACAGCGCCCCATTAGGATAGACACGGCGTTCTGTCTTCTGGAAATACACGCCAGGAATCCCTAGACGTAAAACAGCTTTTTGCTCCGTAGGCGTGAGATGATGTTTGACCCAAACAAATCCTTTAGGAGAGGTCAAGCGACGAACCAAACGCTCTTGATTGATATCAGGCAACATTTGCACAAGCTTCTGTGCGTCGTTAACAGGATCTAAAAGCTCCTTCGGATTTGCATAGACAGAGACCGTGGGGAGACTGGTCGCAATCAGCGCCCCCCGCCGATCGACGATATCCGCGCGAGAAAAATGTAGCATCGGTGTATCAAAGGATGGAGAAGCGGTTCCTTCCAAAGCCTCTCCGAGGACCATCACCTGAAACAAACGGGTCAAAACGAGGCTGGCAAAAAAGACAAAGACGCTCATTCCAAGAACAATGCGCTTACGCCGTTTTTCAATGGACTGCCGAAGGGGCTCTCCGTATTGATCCAGCCAGCGCAAAAGGTGATGAACTTCTGGTTTACGCATCTCAAGGACTCCGCTGAGGCGAAACCCAAGAATCTTCCTCCTTATCGATAAGATTCCCCAAAGCGTCTTGAACCGGGAAAAGACGCCAAAATTCTTCCTTCTTTATGAGTTGTTTCGGTTTAATCGGGAGGAAACCTAAATGCTTTTGTGCAAGTTTCTGGATCCGTTGCGCGTCTGTTGCATATTTCCATTCTGCGCGCAGAATATGCTGCCGTTCTTCTTCCTGCGCGATCTCCTTCGTCAAGGTTCGCAGAGTTTCCTCAACACTGACAACGCGATACTTCAAATGGAAAAGAGCCAAGCCTAGAACGATGACGAGAAACAGTAATGGAAAGGTCGACCGAGACATCATCCTCTCCTTATACCAACGCGCATCCTTGCCGAGCGCGCGCGCGGATACGCTTGCCTCTCCTCCCGAGAGGGTATAATGGGTTTTTTTAACAAATTTTTGAAGGGAGTATCTTCAGATAGCGGTTGACCAAAAATGGGATCAGAAGAAACTCCAGGTCCTTTGAGAAACTGCTTGACCAGGCGATCCTCTAATGAATGGAAAGAAACAACAACAAGACGCCCTTCCGGTTTGATGTACTGTGTAGCATGCGTCAATGCTTGTTGGAGCTCATGAAGTTCATCGTTGATAAAGATTCTGAGAGCCTGAAATGTGCGTGTTGCCGGATCCTTTGTCGAAGGACCTGGGAGTGCGGAGGCAACGATCCGCTGTAGATCCATCGTTGTCTTAATAGGCTTCCTTTGCCGAGCTTCTCCAATTTTTCGTGCAAGGAAACGCGCTTTACGCTCCTCCCCATAACGCCAAAGGATTTCTGCGATCTTTTCCTCTGGAAAAGTATTGATGAGATCCATAGCAGAGAGAGAGTCCGGCCCCATGCGCATATCTAAAGGGCCCTCTTTCTGAAAAGAAAAACCCCGTTCTGGAGTATCAATTTGTAAAGAGGAAACGCCAAGGTCAAAGACCATACCCTCCACAGAAGAGAGTCCTGTGCGTGCAAGAAGAAGGGGGATTTCTGAAAAGCGCGCAGAAAAGAACTGGAAACGCGCTCCAAATTGCTTTGCTAGCGCTTGTGCATAAGGCACAGCAGCAGGATCTCGATCACAAGCGATAACGGAGCAAGGACAAGACGATAAAATCGCACGGCTATATCCTCCCTCCCCAAAGGTTCCATCGATATACACTTCTCCAGTACGAGGCGCCAATTGCGTCACCATAGGAGAGAGGAGAACGGGTACATGCATAAGGAAAGTCTACTCTGAAACATCAACGACTTGTTAAGGAACGCTTTCTAAGCTGCCTCGGGAGAGAAGGAGGCGGTGCATGTCTGCACTTTTTGATATTCCCCTCGCAGTACAATGGCATGAAGGCATGCTGCTTTCGCCTCAGCATTTTCAGCAAGAATCGGCCCGTTTTTCTGCGCTGGTGGCCTATCATTTTCGCTTGGCACGTCCTGATGCGTACGGCCTCTTATCCTTCAAGATTGATGAGGCAGCGCTTACGGCAGGAAGCGTCCAGCTTCTTTATCTGGAAGCGATTTTCCCAGATGGACTTCTTGTCCAATATGAAGGGACACAAGACAACTCCGTTGTTTATGACTTAAAACCTATCTTACAAACGATCGGAGATCGTCCTTTTCGCTTGTATGCCGCTGTTGCCGCTCAACGTCCTGGACGAAATGGTGTGCAAGACGATCAGGCACGCTATAGCTCTTTAGAGGGAAACACTGTTTGCGACGAAAATACGGGGGAAGATCCTCTCCGCATTCCGCGACTTCGCCCTCTTCTGCGTCTGATCTCCGAGGAAGAAGTCTCTGGACATTTTACCGCCTTCCCCCTTTTGGAGATTCTTCAAGACAACCAAGGACCCAGGCTCACACCCTACATTGCGCCTTGTCTTATCGCACCAGAAGCGCTGCGAGAAAAGGGGCGTGCGATTGTCCGAATTCTTCGAGAAAAGATCAATTACTATTCCGAGCGGCGCTATGCCTTGTCTTCAGAGGTGGCAGCCATTCTCCGTCCTCTTGTACAAGGTGTTTTGCCGCTGGAAGCTTTACTGAAAGAATCACAAACCTCTCCTTTCACGCTCTATCAAGCAGCAGCCACAACGGTAGCGCATGTCCTTTCCCTAACGCCAAGCCAATATCTTGAGGGGCTCCCACCTTATCAACATGAAAACTTGCAGAAACTGTTCAAGGAGTTAGAGGATCGTCTTCAATTCGCTTTAGAGAGTCTGAAGCAGACTTATTACACCATTCCTTTCGAGAAAGAGACAGGAGGATTCCGGCTGCACCTTTCTCCTGCGCTTTTAGACAATCAGGATATCCTTGTTGGGTTTCGTAAATCTCCAGAGATGAACGAGAACGATCTTTTGAATTGGATACGGGGGGCGCAGATTGCAGCGCCGTCAAAGATGCCGATGGTTCGAGACAACCGTGTCCTGGGGGCATCCAGGAAAATTGTCTCCACAGAAGGAGAATTAGGAATTTCCGCTCCGCAAGACGTGATGCTGCTCTCCGTAGATCCGGGGAGTCCTTACCTGGGCGCTCAAGAAGACCTCTGCATTTTCAATGCTGGGAAAACACATCAGTGTCCTCAAGCAGCCGCCTTGTATGTTCGCACCTAGGGGGATGCCATGAGTGATGCGGAAGGAAACGCTTTTCTCCTCACTCTGTTTGACGATTTTTACGAAGAGGTGCGCATTTGTAAAAAAATCGCTCAGGAAAGCCCTCAGATATCGGAAACGCCTCCAGATCAGGTCGACCCTCTTTGGGAGCGTCTCAATAATTTTTTGAAACGAAATACTGTTCAATGTTTGGAACAGGGGGGAGATTTTATCGATTCCTTTTTGAAGGAAACGCTCTACATTCTTGTGTCTTTCGCCGATGAGGTTTTTCTCAATCTCTCTTGGTCTGGTCGTTCTTACTGGGAACAGAACCTCCTCGAAACGGCCTTTTTTGGCACACATGTTGCCGGAGAGGAAATCTTTCAACGGATCGATCAGTTTCTTCTTAATCGCGACAATACACTCACAGAAATAGCGATTTTGTATCTCGAATTACTGTCCTTGGGGTTCGAAGGACAATATCGCACACAAGAACAAAAAACCGAAATTATCAACTATAAACAACGCTTGCACCGCTTTATCATCCACGGAGATCCTTCTTTGGACTTTTTCGATGCACGAATTTTTCGCCAAAGTTATCAACCGACATTGATCGATCTTCCCAAGCAGGAATTGCCGGATCCTTCTTGGTGGCACTATGCTTTCTACGGCTTTCTGTTTTGTTTTACGTTGGGAACGGGCCTGATCTGGCGAGCAGAAACTTCTTCTATTGTCCGTTTAGCAAAAACAATCGCAGATATGGCCATTAAGGAACCCAACACATGACAAAGCTTTGGAATCTGTCTGTTGGGCATCAGCACTCCATCGTTTATTTTGTGCTCATTGCGGTTTTTATTGGTCTCCTTCTTGCGATCCTTGTGGGTTTAGGCATGGGTGTGATTGCCAACAGAAAAACAAAAAAGGAGGCCTTAAAATCGTTGAAAAAGCCGCCGGAGTTGGGCGTAGGAAAAGACAAAGAAGAATCTGTCCCCCTTTTCTCGGGACGATTGGCCGAAATTTTGGCTTCTCATGGCTTTCTGAAAGTCGGTCCTGTTAT
>JAIRMZ010000087.1 GCA_031258355.1 Holosporales bacterium | reverse complement strand
TAATGTCTATACCTCCTGCCATGATGGCACAGGTTCCTGTGGTGAGACTGCCTTCGTGCGCGCGTGCATCGATGCCTCGCGCAAGACCTGAAACAATCACAAAATTTCTTTGTCCCAATTTCTTCGCAAGTGTTGTTGCAAATTGTCCTCCATTGAGGGAGGCATTTCGAGCCCCCACAATGGCAAGGACGGATTTCATGCATAGGGATTCGAGGACATCTTCGTTTCCCACCCAACTCAAAACAGGGGGACGATCAGGGATTTCCTTTAAAAGAGGAGGAAAATTTTCTTCGTTCCAAAAAAGAAATCGGCCGCCCAAGTGTCGGGTTTTCTCCCATTCCTCTTCGACAATAGATAAGGGGCAGACAGTGTATTTCTGAGCGCCCCCTCGATTCGCTAAGCCAGGCAATGCTTCTAACGCCTTTTGTGCCGTTCCATAAAGGCGCAATAATGTCCAGAATGTGTGTACACCCACTCGTGTGCTGCGAATCAAGCGCAAAATGGCGATTTGTTCTTCCGAGAGCGTGTTCATCGCGGCTTCTTACCCTACAGATTCACAAGATTTAGCACAAAATCAAATAACTCAAAATAGAGCCGAAATTTCTATATAGGGAATAGCCTACTTTGTTGTATGAAACACAAAAATTGCACCTTTGTGTACAAAAATATGGGCAGGAGATTGAGTGATACGGTTGCTAATTCCGTGCGTTGGAGAGAGAAGAGGAGATTCCTCTAAAGAATACTGAAAGCCCTTCAACGTAACGAGGGGAGAAGAGTCGGGATCGATTGCTAATAGAGAAAGGGCATCACCCACATGTCCTGTCAAGGCCATCTGAGAACGAAGACACTGGACACATGTATTTTCTTGGATAAAAACAAGAGAAAATTTGGCAAAACGTGCATCTGCCAGTAAGGCCATATTTGCCATCGATTGATCTAAACGATTCCCAAGAGCCCCATACACGATACCTTCTGTCATGCCCCGCTCTTGAGCCCACAAAAGTGCAGCTTCTAAATCAGTTTGATCTTTATCTGTAGGCAAAAGAAAAAAGGGCACTCCTTGCTTTTGCCATTGTTGCTGCAGATCTGGCTGCAAAGAATCCCCATCTCCGATGACGATATGTGGAATGATTCCTGCACGGTGAGCATAATTCCCTCCTCCATCCACGGCAATAACGCAGTCAAAATCTTGAGAAACCGGAAGAGGTTCTTCACAAGCGCCGTGAGCGATGAACAGAACGCGCATAAAGAGGCCTCTCTATTTTTTCTTGAAAAGCCGTAGTACGCAGAGCCCTCCCCAAAGAAGGAGCATAGAAGTATTGACGATGATGACAGAAAGGGCATCTGCTAAGACACCATAGAGAGTCCACAGAATCATGCTGCTAAAGTTAAGAAGACACATGCTCAAGGAGAGTCCCTGTGCTTGTGGATTCCTATAAGTCTCTCGTAATTGAGGAATAAGGGCAATAATTGAAATAAG
This sequence comes from Holosporales bacterium, assembly GCA_031258355.1. GTDB lineage: Bacteria > Pseudomonadota > Alphaproteobacteria > UBA3830 > JAIRMZ01 > JAIRMZ01. The sequence continues at coordinate 1,303 of JAIRMZ010000087.1, read as the reverse complement.
GCCAGCCACTAGACCGACCCATTCGCTACTCGGCATAAATCCTCCCTCCGCTGGTATAATCCAGATCAGGTACAAAGGGTCGAGCGCAACCGCTCCTCTCAGCGCTCCTGCAGCGCTCCCCATGGACGGCAGGTACTGTAACGCCCTTCTCTAAGCAAGTAAAGGGGGGGGGCTAACTTTCCCCGATCCTTCTTTTCGAGTAGGCTGTGTATATGATCCACTCTTTGAGCGAAATTCTTCCTCGCATCCAGTCAATATTGGAAACGCTTCCTCCCCAAGAACAAGATAAGACGACAAGGCCCCTTGTTTTTCTTGATATCGACTATACTTTGACCTACCCTTTAATCGATCAAAAACCGGAAGCCTTGCGCTCCCACCTGCGGCGAATTCTCTGCGGCGAGCTTGGGTTCTATCTGCAGGTTGCTCCAGAAGATCCTCTTGTTATGGAGACTTTATATTGCTTATTTGACAATAGAAAAGAAGACAAAGGTCTCAAGAAAATTAAACAACTCTACGCCCTGGACCAAGAAGCGGTAGCGCAAAAGCTCCTAGAAAGTTTGAGCTTCGCTTTTATTTCTTTCTATGCACAAGATCTCACGGAACCTATAGGGCCGTCTGTACTCCAAGATATCCAAAGAGCAGGATTTCCTTGCTATGGATTTACCGCCTTGAGTGCTGCGCCATTAGGAGATTGCCCCTCTCTCAGCACCTGGCGTTTAGAATGGTTAAATAAGCTAGGCTTCCATTTCTCTCCCTCCCCTCAGGTACAAGAGAAGGAGATTTTCCCCAAAAATTTTTCGCAAAGATCTGCTTTCCGAGAAGGTGTTATTTTCTCCGGAGGAGAAGATCGTGGACGTCAAAAAGGAGCTGTCCTAAAAGCTTTGCTCAAACATCGTTGTCTCCTTCCGGGAGGGGATCTTCCGACGATAATCTTTATGGTCGATGACAATAAGAAGAATTTTTCCTCCCTCATAGAAGCGGCACGAGAGTACAACATTCCTTTTGAAGCGCTTCTTTATGCGGGAGACAAGGCAACTTGCGACAGAGACGAAGCTTACCTAAAACTCGTTTTTTCCCAACTCGTACAAGAGTTCCACGAAAGAACCTGACAAGAAATTTCCATGAGGAGATTGTTTCCAATGTTAAAGGATACTTAGAAGGATGCGACGCCAGAATTTGCCTTGGGCGATGTGGGGATGGATCGTCTTTTTCTATTGTTATCAATATGTAACGCGAACAACGGTCCCAGGTCTCTTGACAGAAGAGATCATGTACCGTTTCTCTCTTGATGCCGCAAGCGTCG
>JAIRMZ010000028.1 GCA_031258355.1 Holosporales bacterium | reverse complement strand
TCTATACTCATCTTAAGGAACGCACTGCGCAATATTCTGCGCAAAAACCCCACTCCTCCTCAAACATAGAAGCCCTATTCAATGACTTTGGGAACAGAAAAGAGTCCGAAAGCGGACTGAGGAGCGTTGGCCAAGAGGACCTCGACGGGGGGAGCCTCTTCTACAATATCATCCCGCAGAGGAGCTTGCGTACTAAGAGAAATCGGCGCTGTAGAGTCTGCTATCGGCAGCTCATTGAGCTTCTCCACAAAGGTCAAAACTTGAGAAAGTTCCTCCACCATCGCAGATAGATCCTTTTCCTCCCACCGAAGACGCGCCAATTGTGCAACCCTTTTTACTTCGACTTCTGTGATTCGGCTCATCTCTCCCTCTATTTTCGCCCATCTTCTCAGAGGAACTGTTCCACTTCAAGCGCCGCCTGGCATCCTTGTCCTGCCGCGATGATAGCTTGTTTATGGGACAAGGCGCGTACATCTCCTGCAGCAAATACACCTGGTACCGACGTCTGCATCTTTCCTGGAGCGGTAAGGAGACTTCCTTCCTCGTTCAGTTCCAACTGCCCCCCAAGAAAGGACGTCTCGGGTCTATGCCCAATAGCCACAAAAAGCCCATCCAAAGGCAGGACTTCCAATAAACCCGTTTGAGTATCCTGGAGGGCGACGGCCTCAAGACGTTTTTCCCCGCGACATTCCACCACCTTTTTATTCCAAAGACAGGTGACATTTGCGCAAGAAAAAAGCCGCTCTTCTTGGATTTTTTCCGCACGTAACGTCTCACGCCGATGGACAAGGAAAACCTGAGCAGCTAGGTGTGCAAGAAAAAGAGCTTCTTCAACAGCAGTATTGCCTCCTCCAACGACTGCGACACGTTTATTGCGGAAGAAGGCTCCATCGCAAGTCGCACAAGCGGAGACACCTGCTCCGCGTAGTCGTTCTTCTCCAGGCACACCCAGCCAATGCGCTGTCGCACCAGTAGCGATGATAACAGCCGTTGCTTTGTAAGAGGCCTCCTCCCCTTGACAAAGATAGGGACGACGGGAGAAATCCGCTTTCACAATCGTATCCATCACAAAAGTCGCCCCAAAATGCTCCGCCTGAGCGCGCAATGTCTCCATCAAGGCGCAAGACTCTGTGGCTGGGAAAAACCCCGGATAATTTTCGACAGCCGGTGTTGTCATTAATTGCCCCCCGAGAAGGGGACCGGTGATAACCAAAGGGGCCCGTCGTGCACGGGCCAAGTACAGAGCGGCTGTGCAACCCGCTGGCCCTGAGCCTAAAACAAGGACGGTACTAGACTCTGGAGAAGAAGGGGTCATGGGCAAAGCTTTTCTCCTTATACTGGCGCGCCCGAGAGGATTCGAACCCCCGGCCTTCGCCTCCGGAGGGCGACGCTCTATCCAGCTGAGCTACGGGCGCACCTTTTCACAGATACAAAACCCGTTCCCTCTTTGCAATCTCTCGAAAAAGGACTACCGCCGCATCAACAAAAAAGCTTCTCGAAAATATTGAGTTCCTGTCACAATCGTGAACAACGCTGCGATCCAAAGGCCAATTTCCCCTAAAATAGGAATGACCTTCCATTCTGGACAAGCACGGGAGACCAGAAGGAGTGAGATAGACGACATCTGAGCCGCAGTCTTCCATTGCGCACAACGTGTTGTAGGCAGCGCCGTGGCCCGATGCGACAGAAATTCCCGTAACCCCGAGACAAGAACTTCTCGGCACAGGATAACCGCAGCGGGAATGAGTGCAAACTTTGAGAGCACATGAGTCCCAGCCAGCATGAGAAGGATTGCAGAAATCAGTAACTTATCCGCAATAGGATCGAATGTGCGTCCAAACTCAGAAACTTGAGCGCGCTGTCTGGCCAAATAACCATCGAAAAAATCTGTTAAGCAGGCAAGCAAAAAAAGAGAGACTTCGACACAACTTGCCCAAGGAGAAGACCAATAAAAGCAGGCAATAACAAAAGGAATGGCCCCCATCCGCGTAATTGTTAATATGTTTGGCAGTGGAAACCGCATCCCAGCCTTCAAGTCGTTTTTCTTACTCTATCTCCTCTTTTGACTGCAAGAAAGGTGTCACATAGGACAGATGGCTCGCCCTCGGATAAAAGCGTTGCACTCTTAGAGAGATCTCCCTAGCATTTTTCACATGAAGGAATACTTGCTCGAACTTTTGAATGAGGAAGTGCCTGCACGTTTTCAAGAAGACGCGACCCGGATGCTCAAGGAACGCATGGAGACAGCTTGTCTATCGGCAGGCATCACTGTGTCATTTCTGGAGGCTTATGGAACGCCTAGACGTCTTGTCCTTCATGGAGAATTGGCAGAGGAAATTCCTGCCCGTACCGAGGAGCGGAGGGGCCCTAAGGGAGAGGCTTCTGAAGCGATTCTGCAAAGTTTTCTTGCCTCTCTTCCCGCCTATGCGCAAACGGAAAAGAGGGAAACACCCAAAGGGTCCTACTGGTTTGCCTTGCTTTCCCACCCTGCACGTCCGACACAAGAAGTTCTCCCCGATCTCATCGCCCAAGTCCTTACGCAATTTCCTTGGCCAAAAACGATGCGATGGGGATCGTCTTCTTTTGCCTGGGTACGTCCACTTCGCAATATTCTCTGCCTCTTTGCAGGAGTCCCTCTTAATTTCACATTCCAGGGCCTTCAGACAACCGATGAGACGGTAGGACATCGTTTTCTTGCCCCAGAACGCTTTTCTGTCTCAGATTTTTCCTCCTATAAGGCTGCCCTCTCCCAGCGTTTTGTCCTTTTGGATCGTGCAGAGCGCGCAGAAATACTCAAGAAACAGTTTCAAATTTTAGAACAGCGCCATAACCTCATAATTGTGGAGGATGCGGCACTCTTCGCGGAGGTGTTGGGCCTTGTCGAGTGGCCCGTAGCGCTGTTGGGAAAAATTGATCCCCAATATCAAGATCTTCCAGAAGAATTGATCATTACCCCTATGCGCGTGCATCAGCGGTATTTCGCCACACGTCATAAGGACGGAACGCTTGCTCCTTTCTTCATCTGTGTTGCAGGAACGAAGACAGCAGACGGCGGAAAAAGAATTGTTCAGGGGAATGAGATGGTTTTACGCGCAAGACTCGCAGATGCGCGCTTTTTCTTCGAAACAGACAAGAAAATTCCGTTGGAGCAGAGAACACAAGCTCTTTCTCAGCGAATTTTCCATCGCCGCTTAGGCACCGTGGCAGAGCGCTTACCACGACTGCAAGCCTGGGGATGCCTCCTTCAAGACCTATTTCAGGAAGAAGCGTTCTTTCAGGAGGTTCGTTCCCAAGACCGAGAGCGCGCTATTGCTCTTTGCAAGGCAGACCTCGGGACAGAGGCAGTCAAGGAATTCCCAGAATTACAGGGCATCATGGGAGGATATTATGCCGCCTTGCAAGGAGAGTCTCCTGCTGTCGCCACAGCGATCCAAGAGCATTACCGCCCACAAGGCATTAAGGATGCTGTGCCAGAGACCTCCCTCGGGGTGCTGCTTGCGCTTGCGGATAAATGGGAAATGATCTGGAGCCTTTTCCAAATCGAGGAACGCCCAACAGGCTCTAAAGATCCCTTTGCATTAAGACGGGCCGCTCTTGGGATCATCAGGATCCTGGAGACACATCACCTATCGCTGAATCTTACCTCCTTGTTCCAACAACACACTGCTTCCGAAAAAGAAACTGTCACCGAAACGTGCCTTTCCTTTTTCAGGGAGCGCTTAAAGGGGCGCCTTAAGGACATGGGCATTTCTATTTCTGTTGTTTCCTCCCTTCTAGAGCCGCAAGA
>JAIRMZ010000051.1 GCA_031258355.1 Holosporales bacterium | reverse complement strand
TCTCCTAACGAAACATTCATTGAAACAACCGGAACAGAAGAACTGGATATCGGAGGATGATAAGGCACTATCCATTTGGATGAATCAGACAGAGGCGCAGCTCCAAACGAAGAACGAGGGCTCTCCACTGGGGAAGAATCCTTTATCAAAGATGCTCCGAATCCAAAGCTCGGTGAAGAGGATCCCCTTTTCCCAAAAGAATCGAACATCCCAGCACCAAAAACACTGCGCGGGATCTTCACATTTGGCTCATATGTCAAAGATAGTGGGGTCGAAAATAAAGAAGGAACCCCCTCTTCCTCCTTAATAACGCCAAACACAGACGCTAAAGGCTTAAGAACATCAACAACCGGATCAAACGTTATGGCCAAAGGCTTCTTTGGCTGATGGACAACACGAAATAGCCATTGATGCCTAATTTCTTCTTCTGCAGGATTGAGAGTGATTCTCCTATTACCAACCTCTTGATCCAGCACGTCCAGACTGTTCTCCACAAGATAGATAAGGGCTTCTCTCCTTGTCTCGTCTTGCTCCGCATAAGTCCCATTATAACGCAAAATTTCTAATGCCATATCTCTTCGAGTATCCGGAACACTCTTCGCATTCATATAATCTCGAAGGCATTTAAATTTTGCATCAATATAAACTTGGATTTCTGCCCTCTCTGGTTCCGACCAACCATCAAAACCATGCGACAAACAATCAAAAAGCTCGAATCCACTTCTACCACACGCCATGTACAATGGTCGCAAAAATGCAACGCGCTCCTTATCGGAAAGAATATAGTCACGTATTACCTGTGCATGCAATGCTTTTTGATGAATTAACCCTGGGTATTCCCCAACACAAAAAGCCAAAAATGAAGACAATCCCCCATATGGTCCCTCTTGAGGAACAAGAGAATAAAGCTGTGCTACAAGACGAGTAATCTTTTCCTCATGCACTTTCCACGAAGGTCCCTCGTCCTTCCGCGAGGCAAGCCAGGGCAAAGGTCTCAATCCTTTTGCGCCTTTACGAGAAATTTTTCGATCAATACGTCGCAAATTTTTGAGACAATCCAACGCAAGCAGGAGCCTAAGATCCTCCTGATCTTCGAATGGAACACAAGACATAAGGGCAGAATCCTGGAAGATCTGATATTGTTCTTCAAAAGAAAGATTCCTCACAACATCATTTACAAGAAGCATTCCTGTCGTGAGTTGATGGCATAAAACCCCTTTCCTCCGCTCCTTAACATCTTCTTTCTGTTTGAACATTGTATCAAGAAACGAAGACTGCCATCCAAAGGGCATACTCATCTCAAAGAACTTGTATACTCGTGATAATTGTCCTTCACGTGCTAAGAGGAGCAATCGATCCGAAAACTGCACCGCCTCTTCAGACGAGAATTGGTTAATCACATCGCATAGGAAGCTGTATAGAGGAGACTGAAACATTTGTTCTTCCAACAAGAGATGCGCTACTCTTTCGGGTCGTTGGCCTTCTAACAAATCAAGAACAAGGCTGGAGAATCGATACGCATCCTCATAAGGCAAACTGCCCAACCATTTTCTAAGGCCATCCCTGACTTCAGGATTTGTTTCCCACAAAATCGCCGCATTCTCTATTTGCTGCTCTCTTGTTAAACTGAGGAACTCAGGATTACCGGGTAACACAATCCCTTCTGGCTGCATTCCCTCCACCAACAGAGACGTTACCAAGCATGTGCTCGCCAACAAGACGTATATTCTCTCTTTTCTTAGACTCATTTCCAATCCTCCTCCCACCTGGGAGAGTACACCTTCCTCTGAAAATGTCAATACCTCATCCCAGTGGGGAGTTTAACGCAAAAAGGTTTTTTCGTCAAACCTAGAATTTTCGCAAGTGCTCTGGATACTGAAAACTCAAAGAAATTCCTTTACCATAAGGCAAGATGCTCCCTTCAGAATGCCATTCTCATGAAAAAAGAATCCTTTAGCCCTCTACCATGACGGTCGAAGATAAAGCCTTTAGTAAGGTCTCATGGCCTCGATGTATCCAGAAATGCTGTCTGGGTCGAGATCTGTAATATGTTCTTTTATAATTGGAAAAATATGAATCCCTGGTGTATGAATCATTAAAATATTTTTATACCCATGAGAAAATAAACACGATCTTTCCTTACAAAAAAATGAGATATATTCTGACTTTTGTGAAAAATTCTGTAAAAACGCAAGGCCATCAATGGGAATATCTTTCTTTAAAGCAAAAACAGATAACCAAGGTTTCTTCCATCTTCTAGGAATGTGCTTTACGTAAATGTCTGCAAAAATATCAAGAGGTAAAGAACAAAATTCCACGCGTGCTGCTTTTACAGAAGAACCCCGCTCTTGTAAATCTACAGAGTGAGCCTGCTTGGGTAGGAGTGTTTCCTCACTTTTTGCACGACGAAGTTTCTGAGGAAAATCTTCAGGAAACAGGTTTTCCATAGCAGATCCTGTCATCAAAAAGAGACAAAATGATAAAGGAAAGCAATAAAAAATTTTCATAGATTTTTCTCCTATCGGGAGGTAATGATTTGCGCCAAAGATTATTGTGCGCATTTGTCGCATAAATATTAACTTATTGAAGAAAGATTAATGATTGATTAATTTTTTGGAAAGATATCAGCGATATTCTTTACTATACCATCAACATATGCCCTTCCTTTGCTCGTCGTCCTCAATCCTTCCTTTGTTATTTTTAAGAAATGGCCTTCTTGGAGTTTTTGAAACAGTGGAGAGCCGCGCAGTGTGGAGACGAGCGCCGGTCCGGCACTAGCGATAAGCTGTGTCCAACGGAGACCTTCTTTGAGGCGCAATCCGACGAGCAGATGTTCAATAAGGCTATTATAGGGAGAAAGGAGAATTGTCTCTTCGATACCCCCGGCTTGTTGTTGGACAGAAGTGAACCACTGCAGAGGATCAGAATAAGCCGTGAGGGCTTTCTTTGCACCTCCTATACAAAGGCGACTGTGGGCACCTGGGCCGATCCCAAGGTAATCGTGATAACGCCAATAAGCTAAATTGTGACGACAAATCATCCCTAATTGACAAAAATTGGAAATTTCATAAGCTGTATATCCGGTTTCTTCTGTCAAATATTGTGTTGCTTTCAGGAAAGAGGCGGTATTTCGCGGAAGGGTGTTTCCTAACTTCTTACAGAGCGGAGTGTGAGGCTCCAGCGTGAGCTCGTAAAGAGATAAATGAGGACATTCTAAGGCGAGAATCTGACTTAATTCTTGACGCCAGGATTTGAGAGACTGATTTGGGCGACCATAAAGGAAATCCGCACTGTAGTTGGAGAAAATGTTTTTGGTCCATGAGAGCGCTTGCAGGGCTTGCTCCAAGGAATGACGTCGCCCAAAAGTGGAGAGGTCTTGAGCGGAAAGGGCCTGAATTCCTAAAGAAAGTCGATTGACCCCGGCCTGGGCAAAGGCCTGCAAGCGTTCCTCCGTCAGCGTCTCAGGATTAGCCTCGAGTGTGATTTCTAAAGATTCTGCTCGGCAATTCCAAGGAAGGCAGACATGGGTGATCAGCGTCTGCAGAGCCTCAGGGGATAGGAGGGATGGCGTGCCTCCTCCGAAAAAGAGAGAGGTGGGGGTAGAGAAAGCACCTTCCGCAGGGAGAACATGACGAATGTGCCAATCGAAGGAATCTTTTAGCTTTTGAACCCAGGCTCGCTCCTCGGCAGGACGGAGGATACGTGCGACGCTGTTAAAAGCACAATAAGTGCACTTGGATCGACAGAAAGGCCAGTGAAAGTAAAGAGCAAGAGGTGTTGTCATCGTCCCGATGGTCGGAGTGGCGGGATTTGAACCCACGACCACCACACCCCCAGCGTGGTGCGCTACCAGACTGCGCTACACTCCGACATCTATCCCTAGCATCCGAACCCAGGGGAAGGAAAGGATAGCTATTCACTTTCCATCTCCCTTGTCCCTCTACCGTTGAAGGAAGTATCCTCCCCTCTATTCTGTCATTAGGAAGGAAAGCACATGAGTCTAGGATTATTTCGGAAGAGCTTGGCATTGCATCAGTGGATTGCAAACAAGTGCGGGATGCAGGTGTTTATCTCTTGTGAAGGGACAACCGTTGCTCCTATCTCCTCCTGGGATGATGTTTTTCCGACACGCTTTAAGGACGATCCGGACTATGTCCTCACACGCACATTGGAGCTGGTGGGAGAACAGCTCAAAGATCAACCAGGAAGTGCGGCAGAAGTCGGTGTGTATAAAGGCACCTTTGCGCATAAGATCAACCAAGTCTTTCCAGACAGAAAACTATTTCTATACGACACGTGGGAAGGACCTGATGTAAAAACTTGCTCCTCAGAGGAGAGAGGGAAATCTTGCATAGGGGTTAAAGAGGACTGGTCTGATGAAACGCCAGAGCGTCTTATGGAGATTGTGCGAGAAGGAATGGTGCATCCAGAGATGTGTGTCTTCCGAAGAGGACTGTTTCCAGAAACCATTCTTCCTGAGGACGAGAATGAGAAGTTTGTCCTCGTCTCTTTGGATGTTAATCTTTATCAACCCACACGCGCAGCGCTAGAATTCTTCT
>JAIRMZ010000030.1 GCA_031258355.1 Holosporales bacterium | reverse complement strand
CGACGCTCTTCCGATCTTTCGAAATAGGATAATGTACATATCCTTCCAGACATAAACCTTCCCCGAACGTCAACACACATCGATAAATAGCATAGTGCCAGGCTTCTCCGAGCGTTTGTTGCATGCCAACATGATATTCTACGGCGGGTTTATTGACAAACATCTTCTCGAGCGTTAGAAGGCGCGCAATCAGGACAGAATTTTCCATATCCTCTTTCGATCCGTATTCCATTCCTTTCTTGAACAAGGAATGTTCTAACCCAATAACACGTTCTACACCAAAGAGAAATCGGAGATTGTCGTTTACCCGAAAGCCGCTATCAGCCTTGAAGGATAGCCCTTTTGTTGTAAAATATAAGAATATATCCGGAAAACGAAATCCAAAAGGTTCCCAAGGTCCTCGGGGGGTGTTATTGAATATCCCCATAAAAGTTGCATAAAGAACATGATAAGTCGTCGTATTTACAAGGAGCAAGGCTGCAGAGAGAAGAGGAGCATAAGTGTTGATATTCTTCCTAGCTTCTCCATGAATAGGATCTCCAAAGGCTCCTAGACTACGGCAGATATCAAAAGCATCTGCGCCTAAGTGAGAGTATCCCGTAGCGGATAAGTAAGCGAGGAAATATGTGCTTCCCTCTAGAAAGGTAACATCCTTCTGCGCATAGACATGTTCACTTAATCGTTCTGCCAAATACATACTGTTATTGTAGCCGGCAAAATGAATTTGCCAAAGTTTGCGAAGACTAAAGAATTCTTGTTTGGCACCTAACGCATGCCCAGCGGTTTTCTGTATAAGAGTGGCGATTTTATCTTGAACATCAGGATCTTTCAATGCCTTAACGGCCAAAGCATCTCCTGTAGAATTTGTCATCCCAAGTTTTTTCCTTTCCTTCATATCTTTCTCTATATCGTTCCCTGCTTTTATGAGGATGGCTTTAACGACTTCCCCGTTCGCATCAAAAATCGGGCCAATAATCGCTCTTTCGAAAACAGATAAAGAACGATACCTTTTTCCGATCTCTTCGACGTGTTCCTCGCTTTTATCTAGAAATTTTATGAACCCTTCCCGCGTAAGATCTATAAACCAACACAAGAAATTTTTGGTCTTTGGCCAGTAAACATCAGCTTCTTCATCAGGATCAGAAGGGGGTGAAGCCGCCCGTACAGCGGTTTGACGAGAGTTTTCTTCGTAAGGAATACTTTTTTCTTCTGGAATCTCACAATCTGAACCCTCATTACTGAAAAGGGCTCTGAGAAAAAACGTAAAGAAATTTGTAAATTCGTTTCCTTGCCCTGTTTTAAGAATGTAGCGGAAGCCTAGAGCCTTAGCGCGCAGACCACAGCCTACTTCGCGATAGGAACGCGCAAAGGCTTGTGCCGCCCATAGTTCCAACACGCGGATACTCCATCGCGCAACAAGGGATTCTTGGAAAAGTTGCTCTGCTCGAGGTCCCAAGCGCATCAATTCCATACCAAAATCTGCTAACTGTGCATTGGTGTGCCAATCAAAAAGGTAGGTTGTATTAAGAGAAATTGTATCTTTGGAAGATAGTTCTTCTTTCTTTGTGGGAGCATCGGAGGGGGAGATTAAAGGTTTTTGCTGATTTTCCGACTGGGAGATGAAGGAAGCGGCCATTCCCTTCTCAATACAATGGCTTCCTATCATTCCCATAAGACAAATATGCGGAATCCACCTTTTGATACAGCCTTTATAATGATCCACGAGAGCAAGAACTCCTATCCAGCTCATTTAACAATACTTGATAGATTGGCAACTTTCAAGAGTAGAAGAATTTTGAGTGGAAAGAAAATTGATAAAAAGCAGGCTTTTCGGTAATATTGATAAGTATTTGAATTTTTTGTATTATATAATGTATAGAAAGGATGTGTTCTGATGAAAGTGCGTGGATTCTTCTTCATATTAGGATTGTTACTGGCGATTTACCCCAGTCATAGTCAAGGGATGGGCGATAAAAGTCTCCAGCAGGGGAGTGGAAATCGACCGCGTATGCGTCAATCGTATTCTCTCTTTACTTCTGAAGAAGATGATCGATTAAGACAACTCATGCAGGATCCAGCTTGTACAAAGAAAGGTTGGGTATACATCGCCGTTTGTATGCCAGGAAGAAATGCGCGTCAATGCCGGGAGAGATGGATACACTACCTGAATCCCAGCGTTAATCGAACCCCATGGACGGAAGGAGAATATCAATTGCTCATTGAAAAATATAATGAACTAGGGTCGGCATGGACAGCAATAGCGCAGTTTTTCCAAGGAAGATCGCCTAATGATATTAAAAATAAATGGCATCTCCTTGCAAAAGGAGGGAAAAGGAGAAATCGTTCAAAGAATAAAGCTTCTTTGGCTAAAACTCCTGACACCCTTCCCCCAAAAGGGGATTTTCCATCTCAGGAAAATTTTAATCGTTTGTTCGAAGAATTTGATAATTATTGGTGAAAAATTCTTAAGACAATCGATTTGTCTATAAAGCAGTACTTCACCGCCTCCTTTTTAGGCGGTGGGCGGTTTACGTGAAAAGGGGTGAGACCTGAGGAAAGGATTTTTGAGAAATTTTTAACACCTCCCTCTTTAATGAGGTTGCGCATAGTATCGATATTGAGAAGGGATATGCTTTGATCAGCCCTCCCTGAAGCCTTATTACTTCTTGCAAAGAAATGGCTGGGGGACCTGGATTCGAACCAGGGCTGCCCGGTCCAGAGCCGAGAGTTCTACCGCTAGACTATCCCCCAGGGCTACCGCATGCTACTGCCTTTGCAAAAGGCCCTCAAGGGCGGCTGTCCTCTTTCTGATAGAACAGCACGAGCAGTGCTCCTCCAATGGTGATACTCGTGTCAGCGGCATTAAAAGCAGGAAAGTGGATAGTCTCCCAATGAAAATCCAGAAAATCGAAGACGGATCCATAGATAAAGCGATCTCTGAGATTTCCAAGCGCACCTCCTACAATCAGGCCGTATAGACTGACATTTAGGAAAGAGGATTCCTTAAAGGTCCGCCAAAAGAAAAACACAAGGGCGCCACACACGATCATAGTAAACAACGGTATTGCGCCGATTTGGCTCAAAAGACCAAAGCCAACTCCTTTGTTCCAGACGCGGACGATATTAAGAAAAGGAGCTACCTCCAGCGTTCTCTGCGGGAGATTTAGGATCGCCCTCTTTGTCTCCTGATCCAACAAAAAAACACCTAACGAAAGGCTCCACAGGAGAAGAAAACGCTTGAAACAATTTTTTCTCAAGTAGAGATTACAGCCTGACAACGAGGACACAAATCGCAAGTGACGTCTGTCAAAATTTTCCAGCACCGTGCACACTTTGCCCCTTCCGCTTTCCGGACCCGCACCCCAAAGTTCGGAACATCTGGCAGTGTAAAAAAGTCTGCCGAGAGCGGAGCATGTTGCACCTTTGCTTGAGAAACAATAGCCAAGTCTGCAAGCTCTGGAAGAAGATCTTGAGGGAATTGTCCCTCAGGATCCGACACCTCTAATGCTGCCTCAAGGCCAGAATGAATAAGCCCCTGTTTCCGTGCTGCTTCCAAAGCGCCCGTCAAAACACGGCGCAAGAGGCGTACTTTTTTCCATTGTGTTCCCAAAGCCGCATCGTGCCAAGAAGAGGGGGGTGGGGTCAGCAAGGTCTCAAACAAACTCTGTTCTCCACGTTTTAGCCGTGCCTGCCACGCTTCTTCCGCTAAGAAAGGAACGAAGGGAGCCAACCAACGAACAAGCGTCTCAAAGACCACCTCTAAGACAGTTTGGCAGGATCTTCGGAGGATTGCTCCCTGTCCTTCACAATACAAACGGTCTTTGCGGACATCGAAGTAGAAAGCCGACAGGTCGTTCGCGCAGAATGTTTGTAATTCCACAAGGAGGGTGTTGAGGGCAAAAGTCTCACGTGCTCGCATCACTTGTTGATCTATTTCTGTCAATCGGTGCAAAACCCATCGCTCTAGGGAGGGCATTTTTTCGTATGGTACGGCATCTTGCGTAGTGAAATCGTGCAAGTTCCCAAGAAGGTAGCGGACCGTGTTGCGCAGACGCTTGTAAAGATCTTCTTGCTGTTTCAGGATACCCGTTCCAACACGGACATCCTCTTTAAAATCGCTACTCAACACCCACAATCGGAGGACATCGGCCCCCTTTTGCGTCATGATCGTCACGGGATCGATGCCATTCCCGGAAGATTTGGACATCTTATACCCTTCTTCATCCAGCAAGAACCCGTGCGTTAAGACAGTATGGAAGGGAGCTACACCCCTTGTGCCCACGGATGCCAATAGAGAAGATTGGAACCACCCACGGTGCTGATCGGATCCTTCAAGGTAAAGATCGGCAGGGGTATGCAGCTCCGGGCGCGTCTCCAATACGTAAGCATGTGTACACCCGCTTTCAAACCAAACGTCGACGATATCGGGGATGGGGGTAAAATCTTCCGCTTTATAGTGAGGTCCCAAAAAGGCCTCGGGAGGCTCCGTGAACCAGGCACCTGCTCCTTTCTCTTCGACTAGGCGTACTGTTCTCTCTACCACATCCGGATCGCGTAACGGAGCTCCAGAGGATTTCTCTACAAAGATCGCCAACGGAACTCCCCAGATGCGTTGACGTGAAATACACCAATCTCCTCGATTTTCCACAAAAGATTGAATACGATTGCGCCCTTGAGGGGGAATCCAACGTACCTGCTCAATCGCTTGAAGCGCTTTCTGGCGGAGTCCTGTTTTTTCAAGACTAATGAACCATTGTGGTGTTGTCCGGAAGATGAGCGGCGCTTTGGAACGCCAAGAATGGGGAAAACTGTGACGGAGCGAAGTGTGTGCCAGCAGACAATGTGCTTTCTCAAGATGAGCAATCACTTCTGCATCAACAGTTGTGATCGATTGACCTGCAAAGAGGGGAGTTGCCTCTGTGTATATACCATCCTCACGTACGTACTTGGCAACCTCAAGCTGGAATTGGCAACCCAAGGCAAAATCCTCCAAACCGTGCGCGGGTGCTGTATGCACCAGCCCTGTCCCTACCGATGTGTCGACATGATCTCCTGGAAGGAGGGGGACGGAGAAATCATATCCTTGACCTCGCCAAGGGTGATGGCAAATTGTTCCTTCAAGATCTTTTCCTGGGAAATGGGCCAAAATCTCTGGAGCAGCCACGTTTAAAGCTTGTGTCAGCTCTGCAAGGCGTGCCTCCGCAACAACCAGGGGAAGATCGTAAGAAGAAAAACGCACTACGCAGTAGTTTATATTTTCCCCATAGGCAATCGCACGATTGGCCGGCAAGGTCCAAGGCGTGGTTGTCCAGATTGCGCAAGCCGCTTTTTTAAGAACGGCAAGAGGCGAGGAGACAACCGGAAAAGCAACATAAAGACTCGTCGAGGATTTATCGCGATATTCCACTTCTGCTTCTGCAAGGGCCGTCTGCTCTACAATGGACCAGAGGACAGGACGTTCTCCTTGATAAAGGGCGCCAGAGAGAAGAAACTTTCCCAATTCACCCACAATGATTGCCTCGACCTTGGGATCTGTCGTGATGTAAGGGTGTTCCCAATCTGCGCAAGTGCCCATCTGCTGGAACACATCTTTCTGAACTCCAATCCAATGATGAGCAAAGGCGTGACACGCCGTACGAAATTCTTGTGCAGAAATCGTGTCTTTTTCACGTCCTTCTGCGCGAAAATTTTCCTCAACTTTCCATTCAATAGGAAGCCCATGGCAATCCCATCCTGGGACAAAGGGAGCATCCCATCCGCTCATTTGATAAAGGCGAAGGATCGCGTCCTTGAGGATCCGGTTTAAGGCATGTCCCATATGGGGTGTCCCATTGGCATAGGGGGGGCCATCATGCAAAATGAAGCGCGGACGTCCTGTCGAAAGGGTCCGCAATCGTGCATAAAGATCCCTTTTCTCCCAAAAATCGAGCCAAAATTTTTCCCGTTCGTACGCGTCCCCATGTAAGGGGAACCCCGTCTGGGGTAAACAAAGAGAATCTTTATAGGCTTGAGTCATGGTCCCTCTATCTTTCATCCCCTAGACTATAGATAAAGGGACCATCTTTGGCGAGTCTATTAACAATCCTCAATATTAATTAAGCTCTTAAAGAATGTAAAGACAATTTTTATTTCTATATTGCATAATATAGGAAGTTTAGCCTAATAGAGAGATCGATGAACCCTTGGAAACTTTCTTTTGTATTTGGATTACTGGTTGTTTGTTGTGGGTATAGCCAAGGAATGCGCCCCCTACCAGAAAAGGTTGACCAACTACGCGCACGTCATCCGCGGGTTCTCTTTCTTCCTGAAGAAGATAAGCTATTAAGACAAATTGTAAAAAATATTGGTAAGGAAAATTGGCAAATCGTTGCCAGCTTTATGCTTAGAAGGAATGCACGTCAATGTCGGGAGAGATGGGAAAATTATCTTGAATTTAACTTTAATACAAATCCATGGACGCCAAGCGAAGATCAATTGCTCCGAGAAAAAGTTAATGAATTAGGGACAAAGTGGATGCAGATAGAGCTATTTTTCTTAGGAAGATCGAAAAATAATATTAAAAATAGATGGAATGTCCTTAGAAGAAGGTCAAAAGAGACAGAGCATTTCGAACAGAATGGGGCGTCTGCAGGTGAAAACGTTAGAGACCCTGATCCGCTACCTCCCTCTCAAGACCATGACTTTTGGGAAAAATTATCATTTGAAAAACCAATTGATGATTGTGAATGGTTTAATAATTTTTAAAAAATAGGAGGATTTTGAAGAAAAACTCGACTTGTCTACAGGCCTTTTTCCTTAAAAAAATAAACCATTAATATGAATAAAAAGAGTCTTTTATTTATAACGTATCAAAATAAGCATCCAGTTTCTCAGGATATTGCCAGATGAGAGAAATATCAGCACTAAGGATGCCAACCCTTTCTTTTTCTGAAAGACGGACAAAGTCTTTACGTGTCGTGATGAGACAAGCATGGTGGCGGCATGCTTCGTTCTTGAGGAAACATAGTTCTTTCTCTTTGTAGAAATGATGGTCCGGGAAAGAAAAAGTCTGGACAAGTGAAACACCAGCATCTTGGAGTGTGCGGAAAAATTTTTCCGGAAAGCCAAGGCCAGCAAAGGCTATGGCACGTTGTGCCTTCAAGATAGGGGGCAGCTTCAAAACAAGACGTGCCTGCAAGACAGGAACGGGGGACGGTAAGGGGAATGGGCCCCCTAGGCTCACCACGAGCGTTGCACGCGCGAGCGTTTCCGCAATAGGGGCACGTAGAGGGCCGGCAGGAAGTAAGGCACCGTTGCCAAAACCTTGTTGCGCATCGTAAACGAGAATGGATATCGTGGTTTGAAGGTGTGGGTTGTGGAAACCATCATCGAGAATCAAGATTTGAGCCCCTGCTTTAGCAGCTTGTTGTGCGGCAGCCAGCCGATCAGCCGCCACCCAAGTTGGCGCCCTTTCCGCAAGAAGGAGGGGTTCGTCCCCGACCTCTCGCGCAGTATGTGCTTCGGTCACACGCGTGAGGCTCCTCCTCTTACCGCCATATCCTCGGCTCAAAAAATGGACTTTCTGCCCTCGCGCTTGAAAGAACTGAGCCAGTGCGAGAGCAGTTGGCGTCTTTCCGGATCCTCCGATTGTCCCTCCCCCAAGGACAATACTAGGAAGAGGCAAGGGCTGTGG
>JAIRMZ010000020.1 GCA_031258355.1 Holosporales bacterium | reverse complement strand
AGCTCCGATCATCAAAAAGAGGAGACAAGCCGTATCCTTCGGGACATAGCCAAAGCGCGCAGCCATGCTACAAGAGACCTTCGAAGGTCCCATCACCTCTATCGTAGCCCCATGTGCAGATGTCTTTTCTTGCTCTTTATGTGCTTTAGGTGCGACATTCATCGCTACATCGATACCGATGTAAAGCCCGCCTCCAAAGGTACGTCCCATACCCAACATCAAGAAGAATGTCATGAGATCGACTTTCTGAGCGATTTGCGCCTTGTCCTGATCTTTCAGCCATCCTGCATTATTTGTGGAGGATCGTGTCCATCCTGTCCCTGTTGCAAGATACATTCCGGAAAACGGGAGGATAGGTCCAGAGAGAGGTGCCTCTGCGTGAGCAAAAGGACAGAATAGAAGGACAAGAAAAACAAGGATTCTACCGTTTTTACGCATGCTTCTTCTCTTTTGCCAAATCTTTATCCTTTTGATAATCGGGGTTGATCTCTTCTTCCGTAAGGGGGGCTGGGTATTGACGAGGGAAAGGCACAGGCTCGGTTTTCGGCGGACGCAACGTCCCGCGCTTACCGCAAGCAGTCATCGCGAGGAGAACAACCAAAAGTCCTCCACGTCGTAGATAAATCGCTGACAGTGCCATTTACTCTCAATCCCTTCAGCTCCCAAGAGCATAACGACTCGATAGGTGTTTGTGGAGGATGCTAACAGGCTGTACCAGAGCATCAAGAAAAAAGAACCCAACTCAAAAAGGCAAAAACAGGGAACAAAAAGCCGATAGACCAGCCCATATACCCCAGAAAGGAAGGAACTTGCCGAGGAAAACGTTTTCGCGCGATGGAGGCCACCATAAGATTCGGGGCGTTGCCGATATAGGTGACGGCCCCCATAAAGACAGAGCCCAGCGAGATGGCAGATAAAAGAGGCGCTTGCGTGGTCATAAGTGTCACGGGATCTCCTCCAAAAAGATGAAAAAAGAATAGATATGTTGGTGTATTGTCGAGAAAGGAAGAGAGAATACCCGAGACCCAGAAGCAAGACAGGGGGGAGAAATGTCCCTCTCTTTCTAACATCTCCTTGAGCCAGTGCGCCAACCCTGTATCTTCATGGAGTGCCGCCTCGATGGGGATCAAAGTCACGAAAATAGCGAAGAAAATTTTCGCTATTTCTTCAATAGGTTCCCATGTGAATGCATTTCTCTTGCGTACTTCTTGCGGTGTTTTAGCCAGCGAAAGTCCAAGGAGAAGGAGCAATCCCCCATCTCGAACAAGCCCCATAAGAGGAAGAGATACGCCCCAAAGAGACACCGTACCCAAATCTTGTCCAGCCAGCACAACGCAGAAAACGGCTCCTACTAAGAATCCAATATTTTTCTTTCCTAAGCAGCAAATCTTTTCGGAGGTTTGTGGAGGTAGACGGTTTTCCTTTCTCCAGAAGAAGGTATCGATACAGAAGAAGATCCCCAAAAGGACTGTTGCAACGCCCAGTACGGCGCTCCAGAGATGTTTGGGTACCCAGAAAAAATCGATGCCTTGAAGGAATCCCATAAAAAGAGGAGGGTCCCCAAGAGGACTCATCCCTCCCCCAATATTGGCGACAAGGAAAATAAAAAAGGCAATGAGGTGGGCCTTATGGGGGCGTCCCGCATTAAGGCGAAGGAAAGGGCGAATGCAGATCATCGATGCCCCTGTTGTGCCAATCCATCCGGCCAATAAGGTTGCGGTGGCCAGCCAGAGCGTGTTCACGAGGGGGGATGTGTGCTGAGAAACGGTGAGGTGAATCCCTCCCGCGATCCCATAAAGCGCCGTCATCAAAATTAAAAAAGGGAGATAGTCGCAGAGCAAGGTGCTTCGCGTGGCGTGGAGGAAATGGGGAAGAGTCCCCTCTCCTCCTGAAATGCCCACCAGAAGAAGTGGGAAAAAGATCAGCACCTTACCTGCATGCTTGCTCCAGAACGTCGGAGCCCAGAGGGGGAGGAAAGCCACCGAAACGAGCACTCCAAGAAAAGGCAATAAAGATAAAATAACCATCTTCTTTTTTTATAGCATAAGGGAGGAAAAAGAAGGCAGTGGCGTTTTTTCTATAAGGATTCGCGTTGTTTGGGAAGAATTCTTCTTGTCCTTCTAGAGTCGGAGATAGACGTATAGGTTCTCTTACCCAAAAATGAGAAATTCCTGGAAATCTCAAACCTGTATGAACCCGGAGAAAAGAAACCTTACATCGTTACCCCAAAACGTCTGAGGATGCTCGCCAGGGTATTGTGCCTTCCGGAGAAAAAAGTGAGACCCTGCCATCAGAGTGTCTAAAGTTCTTGGGTTACTGCTTGCATTTTCTCTTGTTCGAAAAAATTTTAAAATCCAAAGACAAAAGAGCTTGTTGTTGATATCACCTAAAAATGATCAAGATCTCTTCTTTGTTTTTCTCTTCACCTGAAAAAATCCTCTGATGATTTTGAAAACACATAAGTCCCAAATAACCTTTTCTCGCTTTGGAGATCTTCAAAATATCCCCAATCATATAGTCTAATATCTTAGGGCTAACTCCCCATTTCACCAAAAAAGGTCGGTCCTCTCTAACGTATTTAGCAATTCTGGGCGCGGATCTTGGTCTTCTTGAGATGCTTGATCTTTTTGCGTGGAGTCTTTCGGAGGGAATGGTGGACGACACGCAAAGAAGGACGAGATAAAACCTCGATACGAACAGGAGCAAGCCCTCGCCTCACAAATCCGAGACTCTGTGCCGCCCCTTGAGAAAGGTCGATCACACGATGCTTTCGCCTCTTCGGCATCCTATCCACGACAGGAACCTCCACCGAACGTCCGTTCAACACGTTTGTTACCCGCACCTTGCTCAGCAAGGGCAAAGTCGGATGCGCCGCTACAAGCGCTTTAGGATCAAAAGGAATCCCCGAAGCTGTCCGACGTCCCCGCCAATGTTCTCCGTACCAAGAAGCCGTTCCTGTATGGGAGGTCTTGGCCTTAGGAACCCGCGGCACTCCCTGAGCCTTCACTCCTCCAAAAAGTCCGCTTACAATAAAGAAAAAAACCGCTCGCTTGAAGGATTTCACTCGACTAAACATAAAACGGAGCCTACCCTAAGTGGAGCCCCGCGTCAATCTCTTGAAGACTTACTTATGCCGGAACGTGATCCGACCCTTCGTTAGATCATAAGGTGTAAGCTCAACATCAACCTTATCTCCCGTCAGGATCCGGATACGGTTCCTTCGCATACGGCCGGAGGTGTGGGCCAAGATTGTCTGCTCATTTTCTAGCTGTACGCGGAACATCGCATTCGGAAGCACCTCTACAACGGTTCCTGCCATCTCCAAAAGATCCTCTTTGGCCATCGTCCTTTCTTTTGTTCCCGGAGAGCGGATGCTATCTCATAGGGGGTGACAAAGAAAGAGGCAACAGCTTATGCGGAGTGATCAGGTTTGAGTGTGGTCGGCCACCCCTCGTGCAAGTCTTTTAAATAGGCTCGACAGCGGGGCATATCTAAACGAATATGGGCTCCTTCGGAAAAAAGGATATTGACTTCCTTCTTGCCATCCGCATGAATCGTGAGCAGATTAAGGATTTTCTCGGCCGGATGCTGCTGAAAGGCGGTATTTACACGTACCTGCTCCACTCCGTAGAAATACAATCCCGCATAGACACGGTAATACGGAGGAGCGTCCGAAGACGTTGCGGTAATTACCGCTTGTTCCCAACAAAATCGATTAACCAGAAGATGAACGCGTTTTTCCTTTTTGTTATAAGAGAAGGCTGTTTTTGTCAATAAGGCATCTTGCGCCAATGCGGAAAGGATATCCATCTCTTGGGGGCTATAGGCTTTAAGTTTTAGCGATGCAGGAGCCGTCATGAAGCCGGGACCCTTTCAACACAGGCTCCACAGGCCGTCAACTTTTCCTCTACAGCTTCATATCCGCGGTCCAAATGATAGAGGCGATTAATTGTTGTTTCTCCTCGTGCAGCCAGCCCTGCGATAACTAAGCTCGAAGAAGCCCGAAGGTCTGTCGCCATGACTGGTGCTCCTTGTAAGGCCGGAACACCGCGAACGACAGCCGTTAAACCCTGAACGCTGATATGTGCCCCCATACGGACAAGTTCTGCCACATGCAGGAAGCGGTTCTCCCAAATGGTTTCCCGAATCAATGATGCTCCTTCTGCCAAAGAGAGAACCGCCATTGCTTGTGCTTGCAGATCTGTCGGGTACCCTGGAAAAGGCTCCGTCGTAATATCGCAGGAAGAAAAAGTGGAGGGCGCCGCAATCGTGAGACTCCGCTCCTCTACGGTGATCTCTGCCCCTATTTGCGTAAAAACAGAGAGCGCACTTGGAAGGAGAGAGGCTAGCTGAGGAGCGCGTAAAGTCAGTGTTCCTCTTGTTGCGATGGCCGCTAACGCGTAAGTACCTGCCTCGATTCGATCAGGAAGGATCGTGTGAGAAGCGCTTTTTAACGCTGGTACGCATTCAATCGTCAAGGTTGGTGTTCCAAGGCCGGTAATATGTGCCCCCATCGCGTTCAAGCATTGAGCAAGGTTAGCGATCTCTGGTTCTAGCGCAGCATTAATAAGGGTTGTCGTCCCTTGTGCGAGGGTAGCGGCCATCAAAAGATTTTCTGTCCCGGTCACCGTAACAATGGGAAATGTGATCGTTCCCCCCACGAGTCCCTTTGGGGCCTCTGCGCAGATATAACCGTCTTCTAAGGAGATAGAAGCACCGAGGGTCTCAAGCCCTTTTAGATGAAGATCTATAGGCCTTACACCGATCGCACATCCTCCAGGAAGAGAGACCTTCGCCCTGCCATGACGCGCTAAGAGAGGCCCCAGAACGAGGATCGATGCCCGCATCTTGCGTACAAGATTGTAGGGGGCCAGTACTTGCCGCAAAGAGGCTGCCGAGAGCGTAAGTTGGCGCACATCTGGGCCCTTTTGATACGTGACACCCAACGTCTCTAACAAAAGGAGAAAAGCACGAATATCCGCAAGGTCAGGAACATTGTTCAGCTGCAAAGGCGCCTCTGTCAGAAGGCAAGCCGCCATCGCCGGTAATGCAGCATTTTTAGCGCCAGAAATCGGCACTTCCCCTTTTAAAGGGCGCCCCCCCTGTATCCTCAAACAATCCATCTTCTCCTCTTTCTCAATCGGATTGATGAAACTGAGAATATAATTTTAAGTTGTACAACAAGCGCATGATATTTGTCTTTGTTCGTGCAACGGTGAGATTCACCCGACGGCAGCAGAGATCTACGAAGTTTTTGGGAAGAGGGGGTTTGTAGGGGAGTCCGATGTCGGACTTTGTCACCGCCTGATGGACAAAAACAGGTTCAATACCCGTAAATTTCAACCCAAATTCCCAGCCGCGTGTAAAGAAAATATCCACGGGAAGCTTGAGAGGGAGGGCATGGGCATAAAGAGCCTTTGCGGCTTTCCTATTGATAAGATAAGCGCCTGCCTGAAGAACGAGCCCCAGGTAGACTACTAAGTGGCTATCTTGATGAATCTTTCTCAGGGGAAGAGGCTTTTCATGGGCATTATCCATCCCGAAATTGACAATATCCCAGTCTTGGGGTGTTTTTTCTAGGATAGAGACGATTTCTCGCAGTTTTCCAGGATCAAAAAGCGCATCATCCTCAAAAATAAGAGCATACGCGTAAGGAGAGCGTAAAAACGTCTCCCATGCTTTAAGATGGCTCAAGGCGCACCCTATCTCGCCTCTTTTCATGAGACAGCCTCTGAGGGCATAGAAAGCTTTCTGATCGACAATTTTGTTGATGTTTTCCTGTGTTAACAACTTTCCATCCACCGCTGAGATTCGCTCCCAAGGAAACCCTAAGGGCGCCATCCGGGGGGCCATCACTGTCCATCGATCTGTACGACGATCAAGATTAATGACATACGCAGCTATCCCTTGAGGGTGTTGTGGTTCAGGAATCTCTACGGGTCGGCTCCGATGAACAAACGCTCCTTCTATGAAGAAAAATGGAGTAAGATAAAGGAGAAGAAGGACCCCAAAAACTCTTTTAAAGAATATCTTCTTTGAGAAGCTTTTCATTTTCCGCGAAGCTGAAAATACAGTATCAGCCCATATACTATACGCATCACGCGCATCTTCATGCGTGCGACATGGTACTGTATATTGCGTTTAGGAGCGGAGAAAAAACTCGGAGGCGCTTTGAGTTTCTTTCCTATGTCCGCGGGAAAGTTATCCTCTACGAAAAACTTCGGTTCAATACTGACAATTTTTAGTCCCGATTCCCAAAAGCGTTTTGAATAAAGATCAATATCCAATTTCATCGGAAAAGCATTTTCCGCCAGAACAGCAGCAGCTTTTCTATTGATAAGATAACCGCAAAGCCCCCAGGTCGTTCTTAAATGGATCACGAGCTTATCCTCTCCTCCCAGGGACCGAAGAGTAAGAGCGCTTCCTGGGCGTTTATCCGTCTTGAACACCGCCATATCCCAGTCATTGGGTGTCTCTGCGAGGAGGGAGGCCAGCCTCTGCACACGCTTCGGATCGAAAACGACATCATCCTCAAAAACGAGCGCGTACGCGTAAGGGGAATCTAACAAAGCTTTCCAAGCTTTCACATGGCTGAGTGCCGCTCCTACTTCCCCTTTATGAAAAGGACGTCCTTGAAGAGCGAGAAAAGAAGACTTGTCCACAAGTTTATCAATCTCTGCCTCTGGGAGGAGACGTCCATCTATAGCTGTAATTCGCTCCATCGGGAAATCTAACTGCTGGACCTGTGGAAGAATGGAGGCCCACCGATGCGGAGAGCGGTCCAGGTTGATCACGTACACGATTATTCCTTGTGCGGAAGAAGTTGGTGGGTTTTTGGGCACCCACGAATAGATGAATGCCCCTTCAAAAAAGAAAAAAGGCAAAGCACAAAGGATCAGAATCCCGAAAAGGGTCTTCTTAAAAAGGGAACTCCGCTTTCTCTTCACGTCCCCAATGTAGGATTCGTAAAAGGAGAAGTATAGGGTTCCTGAACCCATTTTCAACGAAAAGTAAGATAGGTTTTCTTATTTCGAAAGGAAAATATGTTTTTCCTTTACTAGGGATTATAGGAATTGTGTTGATTTACAATTGATATAAACATCTAATAGTATAGATGAATGAATATATTTCCAGTATTAAGGTTTATAGTGATTGTTGGGCTCTGCGTAGAGGTACGGGCGATGCTTCTGAGATCTGATGGTAATGAGAGCTCTCCAGAAAGATTATTTTTGTTTGCTTCCACGAATCCGTTAAGTCATATCAATGATGAACAATTTCCACGAGGGTGTAGGATAGATCAAGGAAATAAGATCAAGCTTGTTGATTTGACGATTAATAGAAGAATGTACAGAATCCTTGTTCCTTCCTCTGTAAGATTAATCAGAGCCGAAAAATGTATGCTTACAGATTACAGAGATTCAGGAAGCGTTGTTTTTGAAGCAGGCTCTCGGCTTGAAAGGATCGGAGGATATGCTTTCTATCATTGTTCGAGCCTTTCCTCTATTGCTATTCCGAAAGGAGTAACAATTATTGAAGAAGATGCATTTATGAGCGACAAGAATTTAGTAAGTATAACATTTGGAACAGATTCTCAGCTCACAGCGATAGGAAAGAATGCTTTTAGCGGATGTTCGAGTCTTGGGTCTATTGTTATTCCGAAAGGAGTAACAACTATTGGAGAAAATACGTTTAGAGCTTGC
>JAIRMZ010000095.1 GCA_031258355.1 Holosporales bacterium | reverse complement strand
AATGGCATTCGGTTCCAGGAAAAATATATCACAGAGCATGTCGGCGTCATCACGTTGGCAAAGAGTTTTGGGAATCAGGACGTCTACCACCTTCGTCGACGCCAATAAAATAAGCATCTTTGTGACACTAGAACAAAAGAAGCTGGGTAACTTTATGAACAGCTTTCTGTTAGAATCTTCCCCTTGCCACAGCCTACGGTGGGCGTGTAAATTTAGATGATGAGGTGAGGGAGTGACAATGAAAGTTTGTACGTTTTTGGTAAGTGCAGTAATGATCGCAGCTTGTCTTTCTGGAGCAATGGAAAAAGGGAAAGATATATTGAATTATAATATTAAAATTCTCGAGAAAGCGGCAGAAGCTCTTCCAAAAGGCAGTTTCGAGAAAGGGAGCGCAAACGCACTTCTTGAAGTTATAAATGGGTTAATAGAAGACGGAAAAGAGGAAGATGCCAAGATAGAGGTTGTAGAGTTGGCAAAAACATTGAAAGTTGAAGGTCAACTGAAAAAAGAAGAGGAAAACACAGAAAAGTAATTTTTGTCTTTTGCGACGGAGAAAATCTGTCTTGGTCGGAGGATTACGAGGGAGTTTTGAAAAGAGTCTCCTCGGAGAAAGGTGGGGGTCATTTAAAGAGAGCTCCTTTTTCTATAGGAAGAAGATTTTCTCTCTGTCGCTTGGGATAAGGGGCGTGTTGAGAAAAGGGCAGGGTCTTATTTTCTATCGGCTCTGAAAGGAGAGGTTGCGCTAGGAGAAAGCTGCGGATCCTCTGCAGGAAGGATGGAGAGCCTCCGCTTTTTTGTTGAAGAAAAGAGTGGGAAAGTACTTTTTTTACTGATCTTAGGAAGGAGTTCCTACCCCATTATAAAAAATCTTCTTTTAAACCGTTTAGGAACGACCTTCTATAAAGAGGTGTTTTGAGAGGGCCCTGCTCTTGGTAAAAGAAAGAGGTTCTTCTGGTTTCTCTAAAAAGAAACTCTTGAAGAGACTCTGAGATGGCCTCCCCCTCTTGCGACAAGAAAAATCTTCTCTATCAAGCCCTGAGGCGAGGGTATATTGAGAAAAGGTCATACTATAGAAAGGACATGAGAGCCTCTTCGCTTTTTTGTTGAAGGAAAGATGCCTTCTTCTTTATCTCTTCAGGAGAATGTCACCATGTAAAGGAATTTTCTAAGAACAAAACTCTTCTTTCTTTGCCTTCTTTAGAGATTTTTGGGGAAAGATGAGGGATTTTCTTTTCCCTTTCTCTCAAACCCAGAAGCACTCTCCGGAAAACAGAGAAAAAGCCCTCCCATCTGTTCCTTCCAACGATTAAGGAAGTTCTTAAAAAAACCTCCCTAACAGACTAACAGATACCATTTCTTTAGAAACAAAAAAGGCTGCCGAAGCAGCCTCTTCCTACAGAAAAAAGGCAAAATCTATTTCTTCTCTTCCTTTTCTACCTTCTTCAGGTCATCTTTTTTCACACCTACTTTATCGGCTGCCTCCTCAAGAGACTCTTCGGCTTCCTTACCTTTTCCATCCTTGTCATGCTGCTTAGCAACATCAAGGAACGCTTTCGCTTCATTTTTCTTGCCCTCGTCTGCACAATCATCTATTGCTTTTTGAACAATCTCAGTCTTCTTCTCAAATATCGTCTTCTCTTCTGCTGCCATGGCAAAACAAGAGGCGATCACCGCCATACTCGCCAAAAGCGTACGAACCTTCAACATAAATCTCCATCCTCATTACTCGAGTCAACACTGACCTTAATTTCCATTATATACCTATCATGGTCTTTTGCAAGAGGAAGGTTTCTGCAAAAAGAAACGCGGTGATGAGGAGAACATCCATAAAGGCGCAAAGCAGTCCGATGCTCCTCTGTACCGTACCCTTTGTTCCGGTCCCATCCGTAAACCGGAAAGAGTGCGTGCAAGCGTCGCATCTCGTGATCCCGAAAAACCTTCGCAACGATAGAAGCGCCAGCGATCCTCCGATCTAAAGCATCCCCCTTAATCACTCCACGAACGGAGGTGGATCCCAAATCGGGAAGATGTGATCCATCAACGAGAACGAGAGATGCGGGCCGGTCCAAAGCCTGATAAGCGCGCGCCATCGCGAGAAGCCTTGCACGCAGAATATTCAAAGTATCGATTTCTTCGCGCGAGGCTTGCCCAAAAGCAAAATGACAGCACGCGGGAGACATCTCTGTGAGAAAAGCTGCAACTTCTTCCCGCTTCTTTTCGGAAAGCGTCTTAGAATCTCGAACAAAAGGAAAAAGCGGATGAGAAGCCAAGGCCTTTTCCTCCAACCAACAGGCTGCAGCAACGACAGGGCCTGCCAAGGCACCGCATCCCACTTCATCGATGCCTACAACCCAGGACATGCCGCGCCTTCCTGCAGCTTTTTGTGCAGAGAGAGAAAGTCCTGCCATGCCTCTCTCTTCCTTCCTGGAGAGCGGAGTAAAAAGGCAGGGTGGTAGGTTGGAAGCACCTCGATTCCGTTTTCGTAAGGGAGCCATCGCCCTCGTAGGCGCATGATCCCTTCCTGCCGTGCAAGAAGTGCCTTTACCGCTGTCCCGCCGACAAGACAAAGGAGTCGCGGAGAGACAAGGGCGATATGCCGGCGCACAAAGGGAAGGAACAAGGCCATCTCCTCGGTTGTCGGCGTCCGATTACCAGGGGGACGCCAAGGCAAAATGTTGGTGATATATACTTGGGTCCGATCGAGGTGAATGGCCGCCAGCATCTTATCTAGAAGCTGTCCACTTGCACCGACAAAAGGACGCCCTAATCGGTCCTCATCAGCTCCAGGTGCCTCTCCTACAAACATGAGAGGCGCTTGAGGATTTCCTTCACCAAAGACAAGGTGCATGGCTGTTTTCTTGAGAGGAGAGCCCTCAAAGGCCTCCAGAGCGGCGCGCAATTCCTCCAAAGACGTGGCTTTCTCTGGAGAGAGGGGAGAGATTCGGCTCGGAGAGCGCTCCTTTTGAGGCTGTGTCGTTTCCCTTTGTGGTTGAGGTGCGAGGACATACGTCAATCCACAAGTACGCTCCCATTCGATAAAAGCTTGATACCGACCGATACGTCCCATGTGTGCTAAGCCGCTCCCAAAAGGCTTATTCTATTCGTTTTTGCTCTAGGCTTTCCAGAGAAACTCTTGCGTCTCGCAGAGGTTCCTTCTAGAAAAGGACGCACGGAGCGCCCGTAGCCCAATTGGATAGAGCGCCAGACTACGGATCTGGAGGTTAGGGGTTCAAATCCTCTCGGGCGCGCCAAGCTTGTTCGTACGCCGATTAATGATGGACGCCCTGGTGATGCGCTGTGGCTGAGAATGTTCGCCAAAGAATGAGAAGATCGAAGGTAAACGATTGTCGGCGCAAGTATTCTTCCTCAAGACACACCTTTTCCGGGATAGAAAGGGAATCACGCCCGTTGATTTGTGCCCAACCCGTGATGCCTGGCACAAGTTTGTGCAGACCTGCTTTTGTTCTTAATGCAACCAGATCATCTTGGTTAAATAAAGCAGGACGCGGTCCCACGAAACTCATTTCTCCGTGCAAAACGCTCCAGAGCTGAGGTAATTCGTCCAAACTGGTCCGTCGCAAGAAGCGCCCAATGGGAGTGAGATAAGCATCGGGGTCGGTCATTAAATGCGTGGCGACCTGAGGCGTTTTCTGCCGCATAGAGCGAAATTTGGGCATAGCGAAAAGTGCGTTATAGCGTCCGACACGCTGAGACCAATAGAGGGGAGATTCGCCCGTAGAAACAAAGATCAAAAATGCTAAGAGAAGCATTAGCGGAAGGGTAAGAACAAGTCCGAGGCTGGCGCAGACGATGTCAAAGAGCCGCTTGCTCGGGGTCATAGCTTTTTCCTGTTTTTTTAAGACCTTCCCAAGCGGTATAAGGAGGGGTCCAATGCAAAAGATTTCGGATTTTTCGCGTATCGATCACGAGAGAGTCGGTTAAGCGACGGATATGATCTTGTTTGTGGAGGAGGGTGCCTAGGTGATGCAGAAGCTTTGGCGGGCAAGGGAAAAGAGTGGCGGAGTGTCCAACTCCTTGTGCAAGACCTCGGATGAGTTCTGGGGTACTCAGAGCTTCTGTATCGCTCACTAAAAACGTTTCTCCGGCTGCCTGGGGTGCGTCTAGGCAAGCCACTAAAGCAGACACCATATTCTCCAAAAACAAGAAAGAACGTTTATTTTTAATGGAAGCGAGAGGTAAAGGCCATCGACCTCGGACCGCTCGTGCGAGGAGTGCGAAGTTTCCCTGTGCTCTTGGACCATACATAAGGGGAGGGCGGAGGATGACCGTCTCTAAACGTGATGTATAGTTCTTAACGATCTGTTCAGCCTGCGCTTTAGAGCGTGCATAGGCATCTTCAGGATGCAGAAGAGCCTCCTCATGAAAAGGGATCTCTTGAGAAGCCCTTTCGCCATTGACCTTGATGGAGCTGACAAAGATAAAGCGCTGGACGCCCTTTGCTTCGGCAGCTTCGAGAAGTTTTTGGGTAGCTTCGACGTTCAGTGCGTGAAAAGCGCTTTCCGGATCCGACTCTGTTTCTTGCATGATATGAGCGCGTCCCGCGCAATGGACGATAGTGCCTCCTGCAGGACAAAGCGCTTTTAATGTAGCGCAAGAAGCTGAACAGAGATCGAGGGAAGAAAACAGCGCTGCATTTTCTCCCTGTGCCCAAAGCGGACGTGTTCGAGAGAGGCCATGATAAGGCCGCTTCTGCTGAGACAAATGACGGCACAAAGCGCTGCCCACGAATCCCGAAGCTCCGGTAACGAGAATCATGCGCCTTCTTCAAATCTCCCTTTCCCCATTCTACGCCTTCCTCCTTTCTTCGGACAGCGTTCTTCTTTAGACTTGCGGGGAGGAGGAATTTGTGGCTCTAGGATTTCAAGACATCATTTT
>JAIRMZ010000033.1 GCA_031258355.1 Holosporales bacterium | reverse complement strand
TGGTCGAACCGCGACGTGATTTTATCCAGGAAAACGCTCTCAAAGTGGCCCACTTGGACGCTTGAGAGGGACCCTTCTGAGAGCAGGACGCGTAAGGGGGGGGGGGGGGGCGATTAAGCGCTATAAAGGCTTGGGAGAGATTAATCCAGATCAATTGTGGGAACGGCTAGACCCAGCCGTTCGCTCCCTCTTACAAGGGCATTATGTTAGCGTGGAGGAGGTTGGTGATATTTCCTCGATGCTGATGGGAGATATGGTCGAACCGCGGCGTGATTTTATCCAGGAAAACGCTCTCAAAGTGGCCGACGTGGACGTTTGAGAGATAGCGGACCCTTCTTGAGCAGACGCGTAAGGGGGGGGTGGCGATTCAGCGCTATAAAGGCTTTTTGGGAAATGAATCCAGATCAATTGTGGGACGACACTAGACCCGGCCGTTCGCTCCCTCCTGCAAGTGCATTACGCTAGCGTGGAGGAGGAGGATGATGTTTTCTGAAGGGATACGGAAAAATGTTTTTCATCTAGAAAATAAAGTGGCAAAATCACTGAAAGCAATACTTACTTCGGTAACATTATTTGAAAAAATCTACTCTGTTCTCGTATAAGATTTAAAGCGCAATATCGAGCATAATCTCATTTCTTTGTATACAAATCCTCCGAATCGAAAAAGTATCATAAAGTATACAAGGATTCTTTATATATCCATTGATAGACAAAGTCATTTCCTTCTCAAATTTCCGTGCTATGCACTGATAGAATACTAAAATCTTCCAGAACATACGCTCGTTAAACTTTGATCTCCTTTTTGTTCTATGCGATGTTCTTTCTATCGTCCACAAGTGATCAGTTTTCTTCCCTGGAGAACAGATGGGTCTGTTTTTCTCTTTAAATGGTGTTATTGCGCCCTCTCATCTTGCCACAAAATATTGCACTATCTTATCTTATCTTTTGTTCTCTAACAAAAAAAATAAAAATTACATCGACGTTCCTTTGCTACTAGGAATAAAAACGTCTTTTATAAACAACCTTGCTTTTCTCTGATCTATAATTTTTTCAAATAAACAAGGGAAATTCTATAATTTCACACCATTGAAGATTTTTTTCAATTCTATCTGCTTAAAATATATGAAATATTTTACAAAAATTTTCTACAAAGTAATGCTTTTGCGAAAAAGATGCTTAACAAGATAAATGATATATTAGTTTTGAAGATGGTTTTTTTGATGAAAACAGTATGACTTTTTTCTTTGCCTTGTTTTAAAATAAAGGAAATTGTGTTCTCCACCTTAATAACTTTCTCCTCTGTCATTTTGCTTCGTAAGAGGCCATATAATGGTGAAGTTATCCTTTCATGATAAAAATAAAAGCCGTTTTCGGCCTTGTCTTGTGCAAGAGCACACACAAAAATGCAATTTACCTGTTCTAAAAAAAAGCATAAGAAATATAAATAGATTGCTTCCCAACTAACTAAAGAATCGTGAATTTATTTTCATAAGACCGCCTTATGAAAAACTGCATAAAGGGCAAACTCCTAAAGAAGATCATGAACGTTCTTCAGTGAAATATAGGCGATAGCACCTTTAGTTTCCTAGATTATTATAAGGCAAGATCGCAAACCCTTTCGAAGGAAAGGGGACATGCTAATCCACCTTCATTTGTAGAGCTTCTACCAGAGCATGAAGAAAGAAAATAACAAATTTTTATACGATTTTCTGCTATAACTCAGTATTCTTTTAAGAGATTCCTTCTCTTAAAATCGTTTCGGAAATAGTTTTTTCTTAAGGAAAAGAATAAAAACCCTTTACAAGCAGACAATAACAATTCTATTGATCAAAAACGACTGTTCTTCGTGAACTTATTTTTATTAATATCTAGGTTCCTCATATGGATTTAAGAAAATTTATCTATTAAACGTTGTAGCCCTTGCAAATCACGAAAATAAATCTGGAGCATTCCACCTTCGTGACGTAAATGTACACGGACACGTGTTCCTAAAGCATGCGTTAACTGCTCCGCCAAGAGCACAGCTTCAGAAGTTGCTTCTTCATCTAAAACAGATTCTTTAGGAAAAGTGGAGATTTTTTCCGCCTGACGCACAGTTAACCCTTTATGGATAATATTTTGCGCTAATTCTTCTGCGTTTTGTCGCCCAACAAGAGCACGCGCATGCCCGAAAGAAAGAGAACCTGTACGTACATGACTTTTTACAGAATCGGGAAGATTTAAAAGACGTAAAACATTGGCAATATGACTGCGACTTTTGCCTATTGTGCGAGAAAGCGATTCCTGTGTATACGCAAAATCGTGTATTAGACGTGCATAAGCCTCCGCTTCTTCCATACAATTCAAATCTTCTCGTTGAACATTTTCAATAAGCGCGTACCCTAAGCTTTGCTTATCATCCAATAAACAAACAAGACTAGGAATATTCTCGAGTTGTGCTTTTGCGGCAGCACGCCATCTTCGCTCTCCTGCGACAATTTGATATTTCGTAGGATTCTTTGGGTCCTGACGAACAATAATGGGCTGAAGAACTCCGTTCTCCTTGATAGACGCAGATAATTCTTCTATAGATTGAGCATCAAATTGACGTCTTGGCTGAAGGGGATTAGGAACGAGGTCTTGTACGGGGAGAAGTTGCAAGGATGCTTGTTCTGCAATATCTGGACCAAGAAGACTTGATAATCCCCTTCCTAAAGTCGATTTCATGACTCTTTCTCCCTTCTCAAAAATTCTTTAGCTAAATCAATATAAGCCAGTGAGCTGCTGCACTGAAGGTCATAAAGAAGTACTGGCTTCCCATAGGAAGGGGCTTCTCTTACTCGGACATTTCGAGGAATTTTTGTTTTAAACACAAGGTCATGAAAATGGCTTTCAACGTCTTGTGCTATCTGTAGATTAAGGTTATTCCGCGGCTCGAACATGGTAAAAACAATCCCACAAAAACATAAATGACTATTGAAATTTTTCTTAACACGTTGCACTGTAGAAAACAACTGTACGAGGCCTTGCAAAGAAAAAAAATCACACTGCATAGGCACAATAACAGCATCCGCAGCAACTAATGCATTGAGAACCGTTAATCCTAAACCAGGGGGGCAGTCCAAAAAAACATAGTCGTAAGTTTGTTTTTCTCCCTCTTGAATCTTTGGCCTCTCCTCCCCTTTAAGAACGTAGTGCAATCTTTTTTCTTTTTCCATTTGTGTTGCAAGCTCTATATCTAGTGCCGCCAAATCTGGCACCGCCGGAACCAAAAAAAGATCAGGGATGCGTGTCGGTATGATGACCTGCGATAATGTATTTTGCTGCATAAGAAGTGTGTAGCTGTTCGCGGAAAATTGATGTTTTATCGTCAGACAGCTTGTTGCATTCCCTTGAGCATCAAGATCTATGAGAAGAACACGTCGACATGTTGCGGCTAGCGCTGCTGATAAATTAACAGCAGTTGTCGTCTTACCTACCCCTCCCTTTTGATTTGCTATAGCAACAATCTTCACAAGAAAGACCTCCCCTCTCTTACAAGCGCTACATATCTCTTTTGCTGCATTTTAATAAGAGCATAGGCCGAAGGAATCCTTTCCTTTTCTTGAAGAAGAAAAACTCTATAATTTTCCTTTTGCGAGAAAAATTCATGCTTATATAAAGAAAAGATCTTAGAAATAGCAAAAAATAAAGAATGAAGAGGGCACAAAGATTTCTTATTGAAACTATCCTGCATTTCCTAACCTCACAATCCAATAATTGTTAGATCGCACAATCTTTAAGATAACCATCATCTTTCTTAAAAATATTCTTCTGTATCGACTGCAAAGCATTCTCATGATAGCACGCCTGAATACTTATTCACAATTATTAACAGATACGGATCTCCTTATCACCTTCAAAACTGTTCCACGTGAAACATTCATAAATGGAAGGATATTTGCAGGACACCTTGAAAATCAAGAGAATACTTGTTAGAAGGTAAGAGAGGAAGGGTGCCGGAGAGGTCGAACGGGGCGGTCTCGAAAACCGTTGTGCGCTTGCGTACCGTGGGTTCGAATCCCACCTCTTCCGCCATTGAAAATAGGTTAAAATACAATTGTCACAAAAATATATCTCTTTGCAGGGTGGATACGTTCACAATCTAAAGAATATCTCTGTTACAGTGCCCAAAAGCGTTTTCACTGTTGTTACAGGAATCAGCGGCTCAGGAAAATCCTCTTTAGTTTTTAATATTCTTGGCGCAGAAGGACAAAGACGTTACACGGAAAAGCTTCCTTTAGAAACACGGAAATCGCTTGATATTGCAAGGCCTGATTATACGATAATGACAGGCATCTGTCCTACGATCATGGTAAATCAGCAAGAGTTGAGAGGTGATGAAAAATCGACCGTAGGAACGATAACAGGAATTCATGAATATTTGTGCATCTTATATGCGCATATTGCTGTTCCTCACGTTCCTGATCCGAAAATCGCGTCTCCTCGTTTTGAGGCAACTCAAATCTGTAAGAAATTTCTCGGCAAACGTATATTTATTCTATCACCTATTCCGTCTTTTTTTCAATCATCGAGAATGCAGAAAGATCTAAGACGTGCAGGATTTCAAAAGGTGTATATCAATGACGTTTTCTATGAATGGGAAGAAATTTCTACACAACCGGAAGGATTGAAAAAATCTCCTGCTGTTGTTGTCGATCGGTGTACTGTGCATATGAATCTTCTTGAAAGACTGCAAGATTCTCTCGATATCGCACGACAGTGGAACGAAAGTATAGTGGAGATATATGATTGCGAAACCAGTCAGACAACGGAATTTTCTTTTTCGTCTGCCCTGGAAAGGATGGAGAAAGACACCCACTTCCCTCCCTGTCTGTTTTCTTTCAATTCTTCTAAAGGAGCGTGCCCCCGTTGCGCAGGATGGGGGAAATATCGTTTTTTCAGTGAACATCTGATTGTTCCAGATCCCCAGCAAAGCCTTCTTGAAGGAGCGATAAAACCTTGGAGAAGATGGGGACAAATGGGCCTGCGTCGTATTCTGAGAGGTTTAGCAAAGAAAGAGGTTCTCTCTCTAACGACACCTTTTAGGGATCTCTCTCCCCGTATTCAGACGCTTATTCTCCACGGAGAACAAGGTGTTTTTTTAGGAGTTATCCCTGATCTAGAACAACGACTAAAAAAGGCCGATAGCTTCCAAATGAGAGAGGAATTGAAAAGCTATCAAGAAGAACAAAAATGTCCGGTTTGCCAAGGGATGCGCTTACGTCAAGAAGCGCTTCAGTTTCAAGTATCAGGCAAATCCATTGCCGAGATACATCATTATTCCATTTCAGAAATACGTCCATTTCTTATTTCGCTAACTTTTACAGAAGAACAGCAAAAAGTAACTTACCCCTTACTCGATGCGATTTTCCAACGTATTCAACTTCTGGAAGAAATGGGGCTGGGGTACTTGCCGCTTAATCAAGCGGCACAAACCCTTTCCAAAGGAGAATACCAACGTATTCATCTCGTCCCTTATTTAAGTTCAGAGCTTTGTGGAGTTTTGTATACACTTGAGGAACCTTCTGTAGGTCTTCATCCCCAAGATCAGGAACGCTTATTGAAGGTTTTGAAGAGATTGTGCAGCACTGGGAATACCGTGATCGTTATTGAACATGATGAAGAGATGATTCGTGCAGCGGATTATATCATTGATTTGGGGCCGAAAGCGGGAAAAGAAGGAGGGAGGGTCATTTATACCGGCCCCGGAAAAGGTCTTCTCCGTTGTTCTGAAAGTCTTACGGGACGTTATCTTAACAACAAAGAAAGAAAAGCCTTACAGCGCAGAGATTTCACAAATCATCCATTTTTATCCATAAACAACATCTCTTATGGAAATCTCAAACAGGTTGATCTTTCTATTCCTTTAGGGGGACTCATTGGTATTTCAGGCGTCTCAGGAAGTGGAAAATCTACACTTATTTTTGAAGGTGTTCTCCCACAACTAAGAAAAGAGATAAAAAGCAAACAATTTCATTGTATAAAGGGAGATCAGAACCTTGATCGAGTGGTTATCGTTAATCATGAGCAACTTGAAAAAACAGCGAACTCCAATATTCTTATCACTCTTGGAATTTTTGGCCTTATTCGTGAATTTTTTGCTTCTTTACCAGAGGCAAAAGCGCAAGGGTATACAGCCAGGCATTTTTCTTTTAATCGGCGCGAAGGGCGATGTCCTTTTTGTCAAGGAGAAGGCACAAAGCGTGTAGAAATGCCGTTTCCTCCAGACATCTCTATGTTTTGTGAAAGATGTCAGGGACGACGCTATAAAACAGAGATACTGACCATTACTTTCAAGGATAAATCCATAGCAGACATTCTTAACATGTCTCTTTCAGAGGCTATAGCCTTCTTCCAGAATTTTTCGTCGATAAGAAAGAAATTGACGGTTTTGGAACACCTAGGCCTCGGATATATTCCGATTGGACAAACTCTCGATACGCTCTCCACAGGGGAAAGGCAACGATTAAAGCTGGCTAAGGCACTTCTTCGACATTCCAACGGAAAAACGCTCTATGTTCTGGACGAACCCACGATAGGGTTACATTTCGAAGATGTGCAAAAGTTGCTTATAGCCTTGCAAGCTCTTGTTGATGAAGGGAATACAGTGATTGTTATCGAACACAATTTGGATGTTCTCAAAGCTGTAGATTGGATCATCGATCTAGGCCCAGAAGGAGGTGAGAACGGAGGCCGAATCATCGCACAAGGTCCTCCAGAAGATATTATTAAAGTTCCTCAAAGTCTCACAGGTCAATATCTTGCCCCTTTATTGTCGCTCCCTCCCTCCTTACTCTGAAAAAGACTATGTTCTATGAATGTACAGAAAAAGAAGGATGGTGAGATAGGAAGCATCGGTGTTTCTAAAATCGAAGGAGAAGAAGTGTTTTTTTAATTAGCTGTTTCTCTATCATGTAATGAATTTTCAGAGAGAAAATCTAATCTTTGTTTTATTACAAAATAATAACGATTTTCCTTCTTAATAATTCTTTTCTTCTTTTGAAAAAATCGTTAGATTTTATAAAAACCATGAAGCAAAACCGTTTAGAAAATACTTTTAAGAAAAATATGAAATTTTGATAACAGTTTATTTTAAAATTTAGTAACTTTGATTTGCGGAGAGAACTGCGAATAGATTAAAATTTCTTCTCCCCCCCCCCTTCCAAAAAACAAATGCTTTAAAATATTATTTTTGGCATCTTTTTATATTTTTGCATATATGCTAGAAACACTTACTTTCTAAACAATTCGTCTTTATCTGAATATTGTTAAGTTTCCAAGAGTTAATTTTCTATACACATATGATAACAATCTACATATTTGCAAAAGAGCATCAAAAATAAAAAATCCGCTTTTCAGAGGAGCACAAGATTCACAGAAAATGAAGAAAAACGTATAAAACAATACAGATCTGTTAAAAACTACATGGATATAGACGAAGAATGTACAATATAGAAAATTTTGAAAGTCAATAACAAATAAAAATCAAATCTCTATTTTTAAATCGTCAAGAAAAACAATTACCACAAAAAATAAAAGAAGTAACCGATTTTTATGAAGGTATCTTTTAGTTTTTTATATCATGAAAAACGTTCCCGTGAAAAGAAAAGTTTAACATTCTTTCTTATCTTGATGTTCTGTTGAGCGCATAAAAACAAGAGGGATAATTTTCTCAAATGCCATTCTTGTTTTATAAAAATGACAAATGAACGTTCCTTATACTACACCTTTTCATCGAGAATGCTTCTACAGGAAAAACAGAAAATCTTATTTTTTTCTCAACGGCTATACATGTAGAGAACAAAGATGAAGAATTTACCTCAGAAAGAATTATCTTACTCCACAAAAAACCTACACTTTTCACGTACCGAAGAAAGGAACACCTTCCTAAGGTCTAACTTTACTTTTTAAAAGCGTATAAAGGGGAGGGGAGGAGAAAATTCACGGAATACACCCATTTTCTTTAATTTTTCGAAATTAATTCTATAGAATACTTTTCTGGCCTAAAAATTAAATTCATAGAGAAAGAACCTCTTTCTCAGAAACTTTATCTTGCTTACATAAATTTATCAACTCTTTATCTCTGACAAAAAGCCTCTATACACAAAAGACCCAAACCACTTCTGTTCAAGGCATCATACCAAATGTACAAAAACCTCCGTTTGTTTCGATTAAAATAGAAAAAACAGTATGTTTATAAACATGCTTTTCTCTTTGGTTTTTACATATATTGAAAATACGTTTCCATATAGAAAGAAATCTCAATCAACTCGCTTCAAAAGATAAAAAATAACAGCAAAAATACTTTTTATTTTGCAAAAATTCAAAACTGCAAATATCTCCTCTAACTTTGTTTCCTTTCGCGTATCGAAAGGACTTCTGCACCACAAAAGAAGAGAGTTTAACCCTACCTCTCTCCAGGGCTCTATAGAACGCACAAAAACCCTACACTCAAACCTTCCCTCTTACCCTCTCAAAAGACATCTCTTTACGCTTCCGCTAAAAACACCTAAACTCCCTCCTTTTCCGAAACCATGCCAAGAGCGTGGAGATAAAGATGAAGAAGCTCTTCCTCAAAAGTTCGGTCTTGTGTCTTCATCCTGCGAAGGCGTAGGACTTTACGCAAAATCTTGACATCAAACCCATCGTGCTGCGCTTGCTTAAAAACATCCGACACTTGCTCTTGAAGCTCTTTACGTTCCTCTTCAAGATGTTCTAGCTTCTCCACATATTGCTTTAAACGCCCGGTATCAGATGTGCTCAAAGACATGCTTTCTTCTTCTCAATTTCTTCAGGAAAATCAACACCAAAGCCTCCCCATGGATGACAACGTAGTAAGCGACACACTCCTTTCCAAAGGCCCTTAAGAAATCCCCACTTCTGAAGAGCGAGGATCATATAAGTCGAGCAACAAGGAACGTACCGGCAGCAACCACGCTTCCCCCAAACCTTCTGATACATACGCACTCCGTTTATCAGGTAAGAAACACAGAGGCGTGATAAGCGCTTACAAGAGACCTCGATGGACATAAACTATTCCCTCCCGCAAACGCTGCAACAACTGATTCCAAGGATATCCCTTTATTTCTCGCTTGGCCACCACTACGTAAACATATCCCGGAAGTCCTGCCCCTGTGAGCACCTCGCGAAGAGCACTGCGCAGTCGCCGCTTCACACGATTACGATGAACGGCCGAACCTACTCTCCGAGAAGCGGTAACCCCCCAAAAGATCTCTTCAGAAGGTCCCGTGCCTTCCCATCCTCGATAAGCTTGAAGCAATAACACCGGGCTCCGGAAGCAGACTCCCTGCCGCCATGCCTTTTCAAAAGACGCATGCCTTCGCAAAACAGACAACCCTGGTCCAAGATGTCGCCCCACGATTTAAGCAGATAACCGCGCCCGCCCCTTCGCACGACGGCCACGAATGACATGCCGCCCTCCTACCGTCCGCATCCGCGCTCGAAAGCCATGCCGCCGCTTCCTCACCAATTTACTCGGCTGATAAGTTCGCTTCATCATCCCCTCGCTTATTTCTCTTATATAGGCGAAGATACATAAAAACGTCAATATCCTTTTCAGCTGTTGATTACTTCTTGCGGAAAGAGTCGAAATCGACGATCTGTCCTTTCTTCTCGTCTTTTGGTCCGCCTGCTTCTGGAGAAGCGTCAGGTGTTTGCGGAGATGGGGACGGGTCAGGCGCCTCTGTTCCTTCTCCAAATTCCGGCAAGAACTGAAGGCTAAACTTTACTGAGGGATCGGAAAATCCCGTTAAAGCGTTAAAAGGAATGAACAGGGTTTCTTTCGTGCCGTTGAAACTTAACACAACAGAAAAACCCTGCGACTCCACAGATAAGTCCCAAAATTGATGACGTAAAACAATGGCTGTTTGGTCCGGATGAGCTTGTTTCAGAAAATCTGGCACCAACGTCTGCTCATGGTCTGTCCGAAAACTGATATAAAAATGATGCGGAGGCGAAATACCGCCACGAGCCGCTTCTTTCAACACACGTCGCACAACGCCAAGAAGAGCTTCTCGCGCATAAATTCCATAAGGAATAGAAGGACTCATGCGAAAGCGCCTCCTAGAGGACGCCGCGCACGATAATTCTCACGTACCATCAAGAGGCAAGGCGTGAGGATAAGAGTTAAAAGTGATGCGAAAATCACGCCACTCACAATACAGGTCGCCAGCTGCTGCCACCATTGTGTCGAAGGCGCGCCCAAACTCAGTGAAGGCGCCAAGAAATCAATCCCCAGACCATACATCATCGGAAGCAAACCAAGAATAACAGTAATTTTTGTGAGAAACACCGGCCGAAGCCGTTGCGCCCCTGTCCGAAGGATGCGTTCTCGCGCATCCCGAATGCGATCCCGAAAATGATCATAAGTATCGATAAAGATGATATTGTTGCTCACGATCACTCCAGCAAGGCCAATAATCCCAATACCACCCATCACTGTACCAAAAGGCATACCTCGAAGAAATAGTCCTAAAAGAACACCAACGGTAGACATGATAACTGCCGACATCACCACGCCTGTGCTATAGAAACTGTTAAACTCCATCAACATGACGATCATAATCAATCCTAAAGCAATTCCAAAGGCCTTTCCAAGAAACTGGGCCGCTTCCGCTTGATCACGTGCCTCCCCCTTAAAGGCACAGGTAACACTGGGCGCCATGGGCTCTTTTCCTAAATAAGTCTCTACCGCCTTGAAAACGTCTCGCGCCAAACATCCCGGTTTAAGGCTTCCCTCGATGCGAATCGACGGAATACCATCACAGCGACGCAAAGTCGTCATACTCGCTCCCGCCTGGCGCTCAACAAAGCTGCTCACGGGCATGAGGCCAAAGAAGGTCCGAATCTGAAGGCGATCCAATTCATCGATAGTGCGCTCTTCCTTAGGGAAACGCATCACAATGTCAATCTCATCAGGGCTATCGTCGGGACGAAAAGAACCAATTTTTACACCGTGAGTCACGAGCTGAACCACCGTTCCCACATCTCCGATGCTGGCCTGGAACTGAGCTGCTTTCGCACGATCTACACAAAGACGCCACTCAATTCCCGCAACAGGCTGATTATCTTGTATCGTCTCCAGATCGGGCAAGGTTTCTAAAAAGCGTCGTAACCGCTTAGCCTCTTTTTGGATGATTTCATGAGAAATTCCGGAGATATCGATACGGATAGGTTTTGTCGGGGGACCTTTCTTTTCCTTTTCCACGGCAATACGCACCCCAGGATAACGGAGGCGTTGCTCAATATCTGCGAGGATCGCATCTGCCGAGCGTCGCTCTTTCCAATCCACAAACTCGACTGTAATATTCCCAATCTCGTCCTCCGTTGCGCTTCCCCCCATCGATCCCGATTTCGCATTGGCCGCTCGCATCGATCCGGACTTCGAGTACACCGATTGCAATTCCTTCATCGATAGTAAAGGCTTCTCTATTTCTTTGACGATGCGATCTTTCTCAAACACGGAAAGATTCCCACGTGCTTGTATACGGATAATGGCAGTCTCTGGCTCAATGCTAGGGAAAAATTCCACGCCTTTCCCGCAGGTCACGTAAAGCGTTACGACAGAAACAAGAAGCCCCAACGCGCCGCAGATAATCTTCCAAGGACGCTCTAGCGCCCATTCCAAAAGTTTGACATAGTGCCCTGTAACTCCCGTTAGGATACGGAGATCGTCTGTCTCATAATTGACCTTCTCTTCCTTTTTCTTGCGCACCGTTTTATGCATAAACAGTCCCCCTAGGGTGGGCACAAAAATAAGCGCCATCAAGATAGAGGCGATCAAGGTGGCAAGCAGTGTAATAGGGAGAAAACGCATGGCTTGCCCGATAAATCCCGGCCAGAACAACAACGGGAGAAAAACCGCAAGAATCGTACCGATCGACGTAATCACAGGCCAGGACATTCGCTGCGCAGCGTAGCGATAGGCCTCCTTAGGCGCCATTCCTTCATCAATTTTCCGATCCGCGTACTCCACCACAATAATAGAGCCGTCCACAAGCATACCTACGGCAAAAATCAAGCCGAACAACACGATCATATTGATCGTATATCCTTGTGTGTACAGAAAAAGGATACCCGCGAGGAAAGAGCCCGGCACCGAGAGGCTGACAATTAGGGCCGAACGCCACCCAAGAGATAAAACGATAACGATCATCACCAGAAAGATCGTCAGCAAAATATCATTCTGAAGCTCTGTCAATAAATCAATAATTTGCTTGGATTGATCGCGCGAAAAGGAAACCTTTAAAGAGGTCGGCCACTTTGCTTGGACTTCCTTGACGACAGCACGCACTTCTTTAATCGTCTCGATCACATTTTCCCCCGTTCTCTTAGTAATCTCCAAGACAACAGCATTTTCCCCATGGTCCCGTGCAAAACTCTCTGGATCTTTGTAAGTTCGACGCACCGTCGCAATATCACCGATACGAATAATGGCGTTATTCCAGCTAAAAATTGGGACTTCCATAATGTCTAAAGCGCTTTGAAACAGGCCCGGAACCTTGATCGGGAAACGTCCCACTTCTGTCGTCATCGCTCCCGCAGAGATGAGATTGTTGTTTTGACGAAAAAGATACTGAATCAAAGAGGCGGAGAGCCCATAATTAGCCACCTTGGCCGCATCGACCTCAACATCGATCACTTCATCCCGATCACCGACAATTCCGGCCTTCAAGACGCCTGGGACATGTGCTTCGATATAATCTTTTAGCTCACGAGCCGCTTTATAAAGAAATCGCTGAGGAACAGAGCCAGAAAGCTTAACAATGAGGACCGGAAGGAGGCTGAGGTTCACCTCACTGACAACAGGTTCGCGTGCCTCTTGTGGAAGTTCTGATTTGGCATTATCGACTTCGTTTTTAACGTCTTCTTTAGCCTTATCGACATTATAGCCCGCTAAAAACTCCGTAACGATCGTTGCGCCTCCTTCATAAGCCATAGAGGTCATCTCCTTGATCCCCTCAATAGCACGCACCTTTTGCTCGACAGGACGCACGAGGAGGCGCTCCGCGTCCTCTGGAGAAATACCAGAGCAGGGAACGTTAATCGTCATGACAGGAATTTTTATATCCGGGAAAGATTCTTTCGCGATAGAAAGATAAGAAAGGGTCCCAGCGCCCACCAAGAATAGGAACAAAAAAAGAACCATCCGCGCATGGTCAAGACAGAAATCGATAAGAGCACGCATACCTTCAGCCTTCTTGCTTTATGGCAGGTGTTTCTCCAATTGAAATATAATCTTGTCCAACAATAATAATGTTTACTTTTTCTGGTAATCCTGCTACCCAAGCCCCCTTGGCATCCAGAGAAAGAACCTGAACAGGAGAGAAACCGACAACGCCATTCTCGTCTTTTACCTTAACCCCAATCGCCCCTTCATCAGATAAGCAAAGAGCGGAAGAAGGAACGTAATGCGCTTTTAGCTCAGGCCCTTTGACACGGACTTCTGCAGTCATCCCATCCGCTAAGAGTCCAGTAGCATTGTCTACCTGAACGTCAACACGGTACATATGCGTTTTTTCTTCCGCTACGGAGGAGACGGACACAAGCGTCACCGGGATATCTCGCGCTGCAACACAGGCTATAGCCTCTTTTGCCTGGTTAATGATTGACAAATCTTTCTCCGAACAATAAACGATGATACGCACCGTCGATAAATCAGCGAGCGTTGCGATTTTTGTTCCAACATTGACGGTATCTCCAATTTCAATAAAACGTTCCCCTACTTGCCCGTCAAAGGGTGCGGAAATGACGGCAAATTCTTTCGCGAGAAGCGCGGCTTTTTCATCAGCAATGGCTTTGTCGAGGGCTGCTTGTTTCTGTGCAGCTACCACACGAGATTGAAAATCCCCTTTCCAAAGGGCTTTTGTTGCTTCTTGCTCCATCTGTGCCGCATTTACCTGCGCAGACGCTGCTTCTACTTTCTCTTGGCGATCGTCCGCACTAAGACATACAATAGGATCGTCTTTTTTGACAGAGGCCCCCCTTTCCGCCACAATTTTTTCAACAGTACCAGGAGTTCGCGCACAAAGCGTCGCTTTCCTCCATGCGGCAACAACACCCCGTAAGGTCACTTCTACAGTATGAGGCTGTGCTTCAAAGAAGCGAGAGGACCCCTTCCATTCCGGTTCAACAGGGGGGGGGACGTAACTAGGAACTTTTTCGGGAAAAAGAGAATAAAATGAAGCTACCCCTACCACACAGACGGCCGCAAGCCAAAAACTCTTGCTTGGTCTCATTTTCCTTCTTCCTTTTTCCCTTGTGTAAAGTATAGAAGAAAAATCTTAACAATGGGGAATATCTTCTCCCTGTGTAAGAGTTTGCATAACCCAGTTGAAAAAATGTTCATGCGTCTTGACCTTCCAAGAAAAAATAGCGGGCGTGTTGTAGGGATGCAACCCTAGAAGGCGTTGTTTCAGCGCTTCCTCTCGCATGAGTGCTGCTTTTGCAATCAAAATATACTCCTGCGTTTCCACAAGACATTCCTCTTTGTAGAGGGTAAGAGTGGGTCCAAGGATATTGATACAGGCAGCCAACCGTTCTTCGATCAAGGTTTTTCCGAGCGATCGGGCAACCGCCAACTCTGGACAGGGCGCATAAACCAATAGGATTTCTAACACGAACTCATCCTTTTTCTTACATGCGCATCGCCAAGCCAATGATTGCGGTCTTTGCGATCTGATCGGCATGCTCGTTTTCCGGATGTCCAGCATGGCCTTCGATCCAAGACCAGCTAACCCGCCGTGTTGTACATAATTCC
Organism: Holosporales bacterium; assembly: GCA_031258355.1. Taxonomy (GTDB): domain Bacteria; phylum Pseudomonadota; class Alphaproteobacteria; order UBA3830; family JAIRMZ01; genus JAIRMZ01. The sequence goes on along the minus strand of JAIRMZ010000033.1, from coordinate 9,778 downwards.
TCCAGCTGGATCCACAAATCCTTATTCTTAACAGGCGTTTTCGCGGCTGTTTGCCAATTACGCGCTTTCCAAGAAGGAAGCCACAAGGTGATCCCTTTCTGAAGGTAAGTGCTATCCGTAAAAATCTGCGCCTCCGTTCCGGGTGCCAGTGTTTTAAGCGCCTCAATCGCGGCTATCATTTCCATACGATTATTTGTTGTTGCCGGATCGGCGCCCGAGAGTTCTTTTTTTTCCGTTCCAGAACAAATAATCGCTGCCCATCCTCCCGGACCAGGGTTTCCCTGGCAGGCACCATCAGTAAAAATTGTCACTTGTCGTTCTGTAGACATGTTCTGTCTCCCCTCCTCTTGATTTTCGATAAGAATATGGTATTATTTCTTCTGTCGCCACTGTTGTGGGACAAAGGGTGAGACGCCTGTAAACAGGGTCTCGTTAGTTTGGGTGTCTGCTTAGAAAAAGGGGCAAGTTATGGCTAAAATTATCGGTATTGATCTCGGAACAACAAATTCATGCGTCGCTGTTATGGATGGGCGCGATCCTCGGGTTATTGAGAACGCAGAAGGGGCACGAACGACGCCATCGATGGTGGCATTTCCATCATCGGGAGAGCGTCTCATCGGACAATCTGCTAAACGTCAGGCAGTAACCAACCCTGAAGGAACCATTTATGCGAGTAAGCGCTTAATCGGACGACGTTACGATGACGCACAACTCAAAAAGTATCAAACGCCTTACAAAATCGTAGCGGCGAAAAACGGAGACGCTTACGTCAACGTTCATGGGACAGAGTACAGCCCGAGCCAAATCGGTGCTTTCGTCCTGCAGAAGATGAAAGAAACCGCGGAGCATTTCTTAGGAGAATCAGTGACGCAAGCCGTCATTACGGTTCCTGCTTACTTTAATGATGCACAACGTCAGGCAACGCGTGATGCAGGGCAAATTGCTGGTCTAGAAGTTCTCCGCATTATTAATGAACCGACCGCGGCGGCTCTTGCTTATGGTCTTGAGAAAAAGGGTGGCGGAACGATTGCGGTTTATGATCTTGGAGGGGGGACTTTCGATGTCTCTCTTCTTGAGATCGGCGATGGAGTTTTTGAGGTCAAAGCGACAAACGGAGATACTTTCCTTGGGGGAGAGGACTTTGATAAGTGTTTAATTGACTATCTGGCGGACGAATTTAAAAAGGGCAATGGGATCGACCTACGTCAAGATCGTCTCGCGCTACAGCGCCTCAAGGAAGCGGCAGAAAAAGCGAAGATAGAGCTCTCTTCATCCTTAGAAACGGAGGTCAACCTCCCCTTCATTACGGCGGATGCCAGTGGGCCAAAGCATTTGGCCGTTAAGGTAACACGCGCGAAATTTGAGTCTTTGGTAGAGAATCTGATCCAAAGGACGATTGAACCTTGCAAAAAAGCGCTGAAAGATGCGGAAATCAGCGTCTCAGAAATCTCGGAGGTTGTGCTCGTTGGGGGCATGACGCGGATGCCACGTGTTGTAGAGGCAGTAAAATCCTTCTTTGGTCGTGAGCCTCACCGGGGTGTTAATCCAGACGAAGTCGTTGCTATTGGAGCCGCCATTCAGGGAGGGGTTTTAAAAGGGGATGTCAAAGATGTCTTGCTTTTGGATGTCACTCCTTTGTCTCTTGGAATTGAAACACTGGGGGGGGTCTTTACACGTCTGATCGATCGAAATACCACGATTCCTACAAAGAAAAGCCAGGTTTTTTCAACAGCAGAGGATAGTCAGAGTGCTGTGACCATTCGCGTTTTTCAAGGAGAACGTGAGATGGCGAACGACAATAAATCGTTGGGGCAGTTCAATCTTGAGGGGATCCCTCCTGCCCCCCGAGGGGTTCCGCAGATTGAGGTCACGTTCGATATCGATGCAAACGGCATTGTCCATGTCTCCGCCAAAGATAAAGCGACGAATAAGGAGCAATCGATTCGCATTCAGCCCTCTGGTGGTCTCTCCAAGGAGGATATCGAGCGGATGGTTAAGGATGCAGAAGCTCATGCTGAAGAAGATCGCAAACGTCGTGACTTGGTGGAAGTGCACAATCAGGCGGATCAACTTATTCATGCAACGGAGAAGTCTCTTTCCGAGCATGGGGATAAGATTTCTTCAGAAGAGAAATCCGCGATTGAAACGGCGATCACAGATCTGAAAGGTGTGCTCACCTCCGAAGATCAGGAGGTCCTTAAAGCAAAGATGGAGGCGCTTTCTTCTGCTTCTATGAAATTGGGAGAGGCCATCTACAAGGCTTCACAGGCGGAAGCTGCCGCAGCACAGCCTACTTCTACAGAAGATGGGCAAGCAGCAGAGCCCAAACCGGCCGATGTTGTCGACGCCTCCTTTCAAGAAGTAAAAGAAGACGAAAAGAAATAAAAAAGGAGAACGAAGGGAGAGAGATATCTATTTCTCTCTCTCCTTCGTGAGGACACAAGGCTATGGCAAAAGATTATTATGCAATCCTGGGGGTCTCGAATTCAGCTTCTGCGGAAGATTTGAAAAAGTCCTTCCGGAAGCTCGCCGTTAGGTATCACCCAGACAAAAATCCTGGCGACAAGGCGGCCGAACAGAAATTCAAAGAGATCAACGAAGCTTACGACATCCTTAAAGATCCTCAAAAACGCGCCGCCTATGATCGCTATGGTGAAGCGGCTTTCCAAGGAGGAGGGTTCGATCCTGGAGGTCAGGCAGGGGGTTTTGGGTTTAGTGGGATGGGAGGCGCTTTCTCCGATATTTTTGAAGAAATTTTTTCTGGAGGCACAGGACGTGGTCAGGCAGCACGACAAGAAGCACGGATGCGTGGGTCTGATCTTCGGCACGATGTATCATTAACCTTAGAAGAGGCTTTTCACGGAAAATCTGTCCATTTAAAACTACGCGTTCCTGCGGCTTGTTCCTCTTGCAAAGGAACCGGCGCAGAGGGTGGCGCGCAACCCGTTTCTTGTTCTGCCTGCCGAGGGACAGGTGCTGTACGCTTCAGCCAGGGGTTTTTCACAATGGAACGCACTTGCTCTCAATGCGGAGGCTCCGGGCGCACGATCGAGAAAAAATGCCCTCAATGCCGAGGCGCAGGGCGTATTTCTCAGGAACGTTCTTTAGAGACGACCATTCCGGCGGGCATCGAAGACGGAGCACGTATTCGTCTATCGGGAGAGGGAGAAGCGGGTGTACGCGGCGGTCCGCCAGGCGATTTGTACATTTTTGTGAAGATCAAGTCGCACCCTCTCTTCCAACGAGAAGGAAATGCCTTGCACTGCACAGCTCCTTTAAAAATGACGACAGCAGCGCTATCTGGCACTTTAGAGGTCCCGACTATTGATGGGACAAAAGCCCAGGTCTCCATTCCGAAAGGCACCCAATCAGGACAGACATTCCGATTGAAAGGAAAAGGCATGACCGCTGTCAGGAGCAATGTGCGAGGAGATATGTTCGTCCATGTTCAGGTGGAAACCCCCATCAATTTAACTAACAAGCAAAAAGAATTACTGGAGGCTTTTGAAGGAGAGAGCGATTCCCAGCAAACGAGTCCGCAATCAGAAGGCTTTTTCTCGCGTATCCGAGAATTTTGGCAAGAGATTCGCGACGCCGCTCGGGAAAACAACGGATAATCCTACGGTCCACGAAGGGCTAGTTACCGCTCAAGAAGAAGGCTTGCGCTTGCAGCGCTGGTTACGGCGGCGTTTCTCTTTTCTCCCTTACAGCGTGGTGCAAAAATGCCTTCGGCAAGGACGCCTTTCTCTTGATGGACAAATCGTGCACGAAAACATCGTTCTGCATGCCGGACAGACTGTTATTCTGCGCGATCAGCGCGCTTTTCCCTGCTCGTTCTCCCTGACCTTCTCTTCCAAAGACGAGGACCTCCTGCGTTCCCTGATCTTGTACGAGGATAGTCGTTGCTGTGTCCTCAACAAGCCTGCTGGACTCGCTGTCCAAGGAGGCAGCAAAATTCATCGCAGTGTGGACACACTCCTGGAAGCACATTTTTGTGCAACAGGAGATCGTTGGTGTCTTGTCCATCGGCTTGATCGTGAAACATCGGGGTTGTTGCTTTTGGCCAAAGATCGCCCGTCTGCGGCCTATTGGACGCGACTTTTTCGAGAGCAGAAAATGCAAAAAGCTTATCTTGCCATCACTATGGGATTTCCTTCCCCAGAGATTGGCCAGGTGATCGCGCCTCTTAAGAAAAAGCGCTCGGGAGGGGAGGAACGTGTTGTCGTTGATCCTGAAGGTTTACACGCAGAAACCGCCTATCGAGTTTGTCAAAAGTGTCCTCCCCACGCTCTTCTCTTTTTACAACCCAAAACAGGGCGAACGCACCAGCTGCGCGTCCATTGTGCCACGATTCTTGGCTGTCCGATCATGGGCGATAAGAAGTACGGAGACCCGCAGAGAGACAAGAACCCCTCGCTCCGTCTCCATGCTTATCAACTTCGCGCTCCGGATCTCCCTCTCCTGACCGCTCCTCTTCCAGAAACGTTTTTTGAAGGAACACTTTTGCAAAATCTCAACAATGCCCTCTTTTCTTTCTCTGTAAACGTGTAGGAGCTTTCTCTTCCGCTGGTTGTTTTGCTGTTCTTCGGACACGTGTTTTCCGTTTTTCTAGGGATCTTTGTGCGCTCTGCTCTTTAATGTGCATGACAAAGGATTCTAACTCTGTATCTGTCATGACGGAAAGGTCAGGGACAGCCATCTCCTTGTGTTGAGAAAGCCGCAAAATCAACTCCTTAACCTTCAGGGCGGTAGGAAAAGAAGAGGCCGCAATAGAAGCCTCGTAAAGAGCTTCCAGGTCACGCAGTAAATCGGAGATTGTATGAGACATAAAGTATCCTTTCAGGAAAAGTCAGTGCTTTATTTAGTGATGCATTTGGAGAGGATCCCTGTTATCCAAAAACCCTCAATAATTTATATTACCACATCTGCTCCTCTTCCTTCAAAAAAAAGAAAAGGAACTTGGCAAAAAGACTTCTTCGCGTCTGCTGAGAAAGTGGGGAGGATATTTGTTAGGTCTTTGTAAAGGCCCCCTCCTGATGAGAAATTTTCATCTTTTGAAATGGATCAGCTTCAGGGGGCCTTCGATCCTTTAGAGGGGTGATTCCTCTTTTTAGAGAACTTTATTTTATAGAAAAATGCTTTCTTTGTTCAGCGTGCCCCTTAAGAAATACAGCACATTCTTTTGCTGAGGAGAAAGCCAGAAGTTTTTTAAAGAAAGAGGGGTTATTAAGAGAACCAATCCCCTTCCTTCTCACTTGAGGAGTCAAGAAGGGGATTGATGTTAGAGGTGAGAAGCTGTTCTTACCGAGGATTTTCTACCATAGTCACGGAGACGTCTTCGGTCCGGGGACAGCATTTCATCAAGAATGGCCGTGTATCTTGTGGCAGCTGTATTTCCCTTTGTTCACTACCGCTAATGGTCATTCTCTTTTCTTGTCCAGAATCTGTCTCGAAAAAAATGCTCTCTAAAGACAGACATACGCCAAAACACCCCGATCCAATGATTTCTACATGGCGAGGGATGGTTATTGACTGCAAGGGAGAACCCCAAAAGACAGCCAATTCGATACACCTTAACTGAGAATCTGGTTCAAAAGAAACACTCGCTAAAGACGGGCATTCACAAAAACACGCAGATCCAAGAATTTCTACACGGCGGGGAATTGTTATCGACTTCAAGGAAGTTTTACAAAACGCTTCTATTTCGATACGCTTCAATTGAGAATCTATTTCAAAAGAAACACTCTCTAAAGACCAGCATTCACTAAAACATCCCAATCCCAGGACTTCCACATAGTGAGGGACGGTTATCTCTTTGGGGCAAAATTTCTCTGAGCAAGCCGATCCAAGCACCTTTACCCTGGGGGGAATTTCTATATATTTCAAAGAGGTCGCTGAAAAAGCTCTCGATTTAATATCCCTTAACTGAGAATCTGGTTCAAAAGAGATACTCTTTAAAGACTGGCACCAACCAAAGCAGCGTCCCCCAAGAGTCTCTACACTTTTCGGAATAATGCTTCTTTTTAAATTCGTTCCCCCAAAAGCCAATAATTCGATACACTTTAATCGAGAATCTGCCTCAAAAGAAACACTCTCTAAAGACTGGCATCCGTTAAAGCATTCCGACCCCAGGACCTCTACACGGCGAGGGATTGTTACCGATTGCAAGGAAGAGCCATAAAAAACTCTCGATTCAATACATTGCAACCGAGAACCTAATTCAAAAGAAATGCCCACTAAAGACCGGCATCCACTAAAACAGCGTGACTCAAGGATTTCCACATGGGGAGGAATCGCTATAAACTTCAAAGAAGAATCCACAAAAGCACTCGATTTAATACACCTCAATTGAGAATTGGTTTCAAAAGAGATGCTTGTTAAGGACTTACAGCCTTCAAAGCAGCTTGACTCTAATATTTGAACAGTTCTAGGAATTACAATCTTTTTTATAGGAAGACTCTTGAAGCCATTTGATGCGACAAGCACGACACAATAAGATTTCCCGTTTCTCAGATCAAAGACATTGGAGGGAATGAAGACGTTTTCCTCTTTACGTACTGTCCTTACAATAACCGCTTCGTTCTCACTGATTATTGAAAACTTTAATCCATTTATCTCACTCTCTTTCATCGCTTCTCCTGAAACAGCTCCCAAAAGAGCAATTATTGAGCCAGCAATCCTTGCCTTTTCCAACATTTGATCTCCTCTAAATTTTTACCACTAAGGACACCACCACAGTACTCCCTATCTGTTGTGTAGAGCTGATTTGCGCAAAAGTCAACAGCAAAAAACAAAACATTTTTGCATTTTTGTTAAATGATAAAAAGTTTAAAAACTGAAGATAGAGCCTCCCCCTTGTGTCTTTAGGGCGGGATTCGTAGGCTCCTGCCAAAGATGAGAGAAAGAACTTCACGGTTTCTGAAACGGATTTTAAAAAAAAATCCCTCTCGATCTCTCTATGGGCGAACGTTGCTGATCGTTGTTCTGCCCATCATCTTTATCCAGAGTATTTCAGCCTTCGTCTTTTTTCACCGCCACTTAGTATCGATCACACGCCAAACGGCTTTGATAAAAACAGAAGAAATCGCAGCGATCGTCGCGCTGGCGCAAGAGCAAAAATTCCCCGTTGCACAAGAGGTTGCGCGTCGGCTTGGGTTGCACTTTGAGAAACTTTCACGACAGAACTTTGTTCAGATTCCTCGAAAGAACAAGAAGACACAGATGGCTCGGCAGATTTTTGCTGACATCCTCGAAAACACCTTCCATGATACCTGTTCCCTACAAGAGCAAAGGAAACATTTTATCGTTCAAGTCACCTCTCCTCAGGAAATTTGGCAATTCTCTCTTCCGATCAAGTCCTTCACAAGTCGGACGAGTGAGATCTTTGTGATGTGGCTTATTGGCACATCTTGTCTCTTCACACTTATTGCTTGGCTCTTTATGAGGAACCAGATCCGCCCCGTGCAAGCGCTCGCCAAAGCCGCAGAACAATTTGGGCGAACGAATCAGTTCGACCCGATCCGACCAAGTGGAGCAAGAGAGCTCCGTCAGGCCGGAGAGGCTTTTAATATGATGCAAACACGCATCAAGTACTACATCGATCAGAGGACAGAAATGCTGGCAGGAGTATCGCATGATCTGCGGACGCCTCTAACGCGCATGCGTTTGAAGTTAGAAATGTTACCGGATAGCGCCAATATTTCAACGTTAAGACAAGATATCGCCGAAATGGACGGAATGATCGCTCATTTCCTGGAGTACGTACGCGATGAACGCCTCGAAGAGTGGGAACAAGTCGCTCTCGCTCCCGTCATTCGAGAAAGCGCGCAGAGTTATTTTAGTGAGACATTGGTTTGCGATTTCCAATTAGATGACCAAATTGTATATCCCATTCGACTTCAAGCGTTTCGGCGTTTGCTCTCCAATCTCTTGGCCAATTGTCAGAAGAAAGCACATCGTGTTCACCTTTCCCTTTGGCAAGAGGCACAAGAGGTGGTCCTTATGGTAGAAGACGACGGCCCAGGCATTCCAGAGCAACATCGAGAAGAAGTTTTCCGGCTCTTTTTCCGTCTTGATCCTTCGCGAACCCCAGGACAGGGAGGCAGCGGGGTAGGATTATCGATTGTCAAAAACCTGGTAACCTCTATGCAAGGAACGGTCACACTCGGGACTTCCCCAACTCTCGGCGGTCTCTGCGTGACTCTACGTTTTCCTCTTTAAGAATTAATCAACTTTCTTCACGTACAGAACAGAGGATGGAACTCCAGACAGCTCCTGGCCTGGCGTGGACCCTCTCGAATTTATCGGCGGTTCACTATTTTGGGCATATTACAGGCGTAAAAGGCCTGACAGTGGAGGTCTGTGCCCCTGCAGCAGTTCGAACCATGGGGCAACAAGCGACGATTTTAGCCGACTCATCACGTGCCGCAGAAGTGGTGGGATTCGATCAAGAGCGGGCTTTGATGATGGTTTTTGGGCGTTATGAAGGCCTGGGAGTGGGACAGCGCGTGCTTTTTGAAAAGAATGCACCCTGTATCTTCCCTACGCTTCAGTGGCTAGGACGTATTGTCGATGCCAGGGGGGAGCCCCTTGATGGCAAGGGGCCCTTAGCCCATGGTAATCGCGCATATTCTTTAAATAGCCTCCCTCCTTCAGCCATAAGACGTCCTCGTGTAGGCGGAAAAATTGATCTGGGTGTGCGCGCCATCAACACCTTTTTGAGTTGTTGTGCCGGGCAACGTATGGGAATCTTTGCCGGCTCTGGTGTGGGAAAATCCGTGCTCTTGGCTATGATCACGCGATTCACTCAGCTTGAGGCTATTGTCATTGGTCTCGTTGGAGAGCGGAGCCGTGAGGTCCAAGAATTTCTTCAAGAACATCTTGGAGAAGAAGGGCTGCGGCGCAGTATCGTGGTCGTTGCTTCCTCCGGAGAGCCGGCCCTCATGCGCCGTCAGGCCGCTTACTTGACGCTCACACTTGCCGAATTTCTCGCAGACCAAGGGAAACAGGTTCTGTGCTTGATGGATAGTGTGACGCGCTTCGCGATGGCGTTGCGAGAAATCGGTCTTTCCGCCGGAGAGCCCCCGACAACAAAGGGGTATCCTCCTAGCGTTTTTGCAGAGCTAGCGAGGCTTTTGGAGCGTGCGGGCCCTCGACCTCGCCAAGGGAGCATCACAGGACTGTTTACCGTCCTTGTAGAGGGAGACGATTATAACGAACCTATCGCGGATGCGGTGCGCAGTATTCTCGACGGACATATCGTCTTAGAGCGCAAAATAGCGGAACAGGGGCGTTTTCCAGCAATCAACATCCTGCGTAGCGTCTCACGAACTTTACCACATTGTAATACGGAAAAGGAAAATGCTCTCGTAACACGTGCACGCTATTTGCTCTCAATTTACGAAGACATGGAAGAATTGATCCGTCTTGGAGCTTATAAAAAGGGCAGCGATCCGCAAGTAGAAGAGGCTATTTTCTACCATGAAGCGCTCTCAATTTTTCTGTCACAAAGACTAGAGGAACCCTCTTGTTTGCGAGAAGGGTATTATCAACTGGAACGCCTCCTTTCCGCCCGGCCTCAGGAAAGTACGGTATGATCAGGACATTGAAAATTCTTGCGCGTGTGAAGAAAAATCATTTGGAGACACTTCGTCAAAAAATTTGTGCCTTGGAAGCGCAAGAAGCCCATTTGGAACAATGCCTCGCGGAGGGAGAGGCCTGCTGCGATAAAGAGCGCACCTTCGGGCATGCCGTCCCTCAATATGCTTTCGCCTTGGAG